>NZ_JFGV01000001.1:0-173137 GCF_000612035.1 Photorhabdus aegyptia
CCCGCCGATGCATGCGAATACCTGCAACCACATCAGCGCTGTATTGTCCCTCTGGATTACCGCGCACAAAATCTGCCATCAGATTCCCTAACAGGGAACTGTCAGCCAGAGTAGCTAAGTGAAGGTGAGCGAGAAAATTCATTCGGTGATTGTAATATAAATCCGCGAAGTTATGTGCTTATTTGTTGCACCCTCAGAGCTGCGGCACTAGACTAGTCCGCCTGTTTTTCTGAATGATTAAATATAATGCGTGTCTCCGATTTTACTTTTGAACTTCCTGACGAAATGATTGCTCATTACCCTCAACCACAACGCAGTGGCTGTCGTTTGCTCTCGCTTGATGGTGAAACGGGGGCATTAACGCATGGTGTTTTTACGGATGTTCTCGATAAGCTGAATGCCGGAGATTTACTGGTTTTCAATAATACTCGTGTCATACCTGCGCGTATTTTCGGCCGAAAAGCTACCGGCGGTAAGCTGGAAGTGCTGGTTGAACGGGTGTTGGATGATAAGCGGGTACTTGCACATGTGCGTGCTTCCAAAGCGCCAAAAGAGGGGACTGAACTGTTGTTGGGGGACAATGAAAGTCTTAAAGCAACCATGTTGGCCCGCCATGATAGCCTGTTCGAAATACGTTTTGATGATGAGCGCGATGTGTTGTCCATTTTGGATGACATCGGTCATATGCCTTTGCCGCCTTATATTAATCGTCCTGATGAAGAGGCAGACCGTGAGTTGTATCAAACTGTATACAGTGAGCGGCCCGGGGCGGTAGCTGCGCCAACCGCCGGTCTGCATTTTGATGAGCCATTGTTGGAAGCGCTGCGTAAAAAGGGCGTGGAGATGGTTTTTGTGACATTGCATGTTGGTGCCGGTACTTTCCAACCAGTGCGGGTAGAGACTATTGAAGACCATATTATGCATGCCGAATATGCAGAAGTGCCACAGGATGTGGTTGATGCTGTGCTGGCATGTAAGGCGCGAGGTAACAAAGTTGTTGCTGTTGGCACAACCTCAGTGCGATCGCTGGAAAGTGCAGCAAAAGCCTGCCAGGATGGGTTAATTGCGCCATTTTTTAATGACACGCAAATTTTTATCTATCCGGGTTTTGAATATCAAGTTGTGGACGCGTTGATTACTAATTTCCATTTGCCGGAATCGACACTTATCATGTTGGTTTCTGCGTTTGCGGGTTATAAAAATACGATGAATGCTTATAAAGAGGCAGTTGCAGAAAAATATCGTTTCTTTAGTTACGGTGATGCGATGTTTATTCGTCGTAATCCCTTCGCTTGCAAGGAAAAGATTTCTTAATTTAATGTAATAATTATGGCATTGACTGGAATATATTGTTGAAGTTGTTGAAAATAGGATTATGTGAATATCTCAGTTCAACGGTAAATTTCAACTTTGTCTGGTTTTAAACAACAGCATCGGACTGTTTATCTGATGCCTGGAGGTTAAGTGAAATTTGAATTACAAACTACCGATGGTCAAGCCCGTCGTGGTCGTCTGATTTTTGAGCGTGGCGTGGTAGAAACGCCGGCATTTATGCCAGTTGGGACTTATGGCACGGTAAAAGGGATGACACCGGAAGAGGTAAAGAAAACTGGTGCGCAGATCCTGCTTGGCAATACTTTCCATCTGTGGCTACGTCCAGGGCAGGAAATCATGAAACTTCATGGTGATCTGCATGGGTTTATGCAATGGCATGGTCCAATCTTGACGGATTCAGGCGGTTTTCAGGTATTCAGCCTTGGCGCAATGCGTAAAATCAAAGAGGAAGGTGTACATTTCCGTAACCCAATCAATGGTACCCCAGTTTTCCTTAGCCCAGAAAAATCGATGGAAATTCAGTATGATTTGGGATCTGATATTGTCATGATTTTTGATGAATGTACGCCATATCCTGCTGATTGGGATTATGCGAAACGTTCGATGGAGATGTCCTTACGTTGGGCGGCGCGTAGTCGTAAGCGTTTTGATGAATTACAGAATAAAAACGCGTTGTTTGGTATTATTCAGGGAAGTATTTACGAAGATTTACGTGACATCTCAGTAAAAGGTCTGGTAGAGATTGGTTTTGATGGATACGCTGTAGGTGGTCTGGCGGTAGGCGAGCCTAAAGAGGATATGCACCGTATTCTTGAGCATGTCTGTCCGCAAATCCCGCAAGATAAACCGCGCTACCTGATGGGCGTGGGGAAGCCAGAAGATTTGGTGGAAGGGGTTCGTCGCGGCATTGATATGTTTGATTGTGTGATGCCGACCCGAAATGCCCGTAATGGTCATCTTTTTGTGACCAATGGTGTGATTAAGATCCGTAATGCCAAACATAAAGAGGATACTTCTCCGTTGGATGAGCAGTGTGACTGTTATACTTGTCGGAATTATAGTCGGGCATATTTGCATCATCTCGACCGTTGTAACGAAATTCTCGGTGCAAGGCTGAATACTATCCATAATTTGCGGTATTATCAGCGCCTGATGGCTAAGATTCGTCAAGCTATCGAAGAGGGTAATCTTGAACAGTTTGTTGAAGATTTTTATCAACGGATTGGTAAACCCGTTCCGGCATTAAGTATTTGACTTAAGTGGTGATTGACTGGTTTCGGTGTGTATAGCATATTGCGGCTGGTTTTTGATTACTATTGAATTTGATAACAATGAGGGAAGTTTAATGAGTATTATTTCTGAAGCAGCAGCATCTGCTGGCGCACCGGCTCAGGGAAGCCCATATTCTTTGATCATCATGCTGGTCGTTTTTGGCTTGATCTTCTACTTCATGATCCTGCGTCCACAACAGAAACGTACTAAAGAACATAGAAAGCTGATGGATTCTATTTCCAAAGGTGATGAGGTGATGACCAATGGTGGTTTGATTGGTCGCGTCACTAAAGTTTCTGACACGGGTTATATCGTTGTAGCACTGAATGAGACTACTGAAGTGACCATTAAACGTGATTTCGTCGCTGCCGTTTTACCGAAAGGTACGATGAAAGCTCTATAATTTCTGATTTTCCCGAAGGGAACTGCCGTGCTAAACCGTTATCCTTTGTGGAAGTATCTGATGCTGATCGCTGCGATCCTCATCGGTTTGCTTTATGCACTTCCCAACCTTTATGGTGAGGATCCGGCTGTACAAATCACTGGCGCGCGAGGTGTCGCCGCCAGTGAGCAAACGCTGGTCCAAGTCCATAATGTTTTAGAAAAGAATCAAATCGCGAGTAAATCTATTACGCTGGAAAATGGCGCAATTCTTGCTCGTTTCAATAATTCCGATATTCAGCTTCGTGCCCGTGAAGTATTGATGTCCACATTAGGCGATCAATACGTGGTGGCATTGAACCTAGCGCCAGCAACACCAACCTGGTTAAGTAAGGTTGGCGCCGAACCAATGAAGTTGGGCCTTGATCTGCGAGGTGGGGTGCACTTCCTGATGGAAGTGGATATGGAAACCGCATTAGGCAAACTGCAAGAGCAGAATATTGATGGTCTGCGCACTGATTTGCGTGAAAAGGGTATTCCTTATTCCACTGTTCGTAAAATTGATAATTACGGCGTAGAAATCCGCTTCCGTGATGAAAAAGCGCGTGCTGAGGCGGAAAACTATCTGACAGGTCGTCACCGTGATTTAGTTTTCAGTATCGGAACTAATAATACCCTGAAAGCGGTGATGAGTGATGAACGTCAGCGCGAAGCCCGTTCTTATGCGGTACAACAGAACATTACTATTCTACGTAACCGTGTTAATCAACTGGGGGTGGCTGAACCATTGGTTCAGCGTCAGGGCGCTGACCGTATTGTGGTTGAATTACCGGGTATTCAGGATACCGCTCGTGCAAAAGAGATTCTTGGCGCGACAGCAACGTTGGAATTCCGTCTGGTTAATACCGGTATTGATTCTACCGCGGCTGCATCAGGTCGTGTGCCTGGTGATTCTGAGGTGAAAAACACCCGTGACGGTAATCCGGTTGTGCTATATAAGCGTGTTATTCTGACCGGTGATCACATTACAGATTCAATCTCGGATGCCGATGAATATGGTAATCCACAGGTGAGTATTTCACTGGACAGTGCCGGTGGCACAGCGATGTCTAATTTCACCAAAGACAATGTTGGTAAGCCAATGGCAACACTGTTTGTGGAATATAAAGACAGCGGTAAGAAAGATGCTAACGGTCGGGCGGTGTTAGTTAAACATGAAGAAGTGATTAACATTGCTAATATTCAGACTCGTCTGGGGAACAATTTCCGTATCACGGGCCTTTCCAACGCAACCGAAGCGCGTCAGTTATCCTTACTGTTGCGTGCGGGGGCTTTGATTGCGCCGATTCAGATTGTGGAAGAGCGTACTATTGGGCCAACCCTTGGTTTGCAAAACATTGAACAAGGTTTAGAGGCTTGTCTGTGGGGCTTAATGGCATCCATTCTGTTTATGGTGATTTACTATCGTAAATTTGGTGTGATTGCGAGCAGTGCGTTGTTGGCTAACTTGGTGCTGATTGTCGGTATCATGTCTCTGTTGCCAGGGGCGACGTTAACCATGCCGGGGATCGCGGGTATTGTGTTAACGCTGGCGGTGGCGGTTGATGCTAACGTGCTGATTAACGAGCGTATCAAAGAAGAATTGCGTAATGGCCGGACAGTGCAACAAGCGATACATGAAGGTTATAAAGGGGCTTTCTCCAGTATTATTGATGCTAACCTGACTACGTTGATTACTGCGGTCATTCTTTATGCTGTTGGTACCGGGTCAATTAAAGGCTTTGCGATAACAACGTCAATTGGTGTCGCGACTTCTATGTTCACCGCTATTGTAGGTACTCGAGGGATCGTCAACCTGCTATACGGCGGTAAGCGTATTAAGAAGCTGTCAATTTAAGGAGCACGTTGTGGCACAGGATTATACTGTTGAACAATTGAACTATGGTCGCAGAGTCTATGACTTTATGCGCTGGGACAACGTTGCTTTCGGAATTTCGTTGCTGCTGTTGGTAGCTTCTGTTTTTGTGATGGCAACCCGCGGATTTAACTGGGGACTCGATTTTACCGGTGGTACGGTAATCGAAATCAAACTCAGTCAATCTGCTGATCTGGATAAGATGCGTGATAGCCTGGCAAAAGCGGGTTTTGAAGATCCGCTGTTGCAAAATTTCGGTAGTAGCCGTGATGTCATGGTGCGTATGCCACCGGTTACGGGAGCGGCTAATGAGGAACTGGGTAAAAAGGTTATTAAGGTCGTTAATGACACCATTGATAAAGATGCGAGTGTCAATCGTATTGAAATTGTTGGTCCGAGTGTCGGTGCTGAGCTCGCCCAAGATGGTGCAATGGCGTTACTGGCGGCGCTTGTCTGTATCTTGATTTATGTTGGGTTCCGTTTTGAATGGCGTTTAGCATTGGGTGCGGTTCTTGCCCTTGCCCATGACGTCATCATCACATTAGGGGTTCTATCACTGTTTCATATCGAGATTGACCTGACCATTGTGGCATCGCTGATGTCGGTTATCGGTTACTCATTGAATGACAGTATCGTGGTTTCTGACCGTATCCGTGAGAATTTCCGTAAGATCCGTCGTGGTACGTCGTATGAAATTATGAACGTCTCTCTGACGCAAACATTGAGCCGTACAATCATGACGTCCGCGACTACCTTACTGGTGGTGCTGATGTTGTATATTTTCGGTGGCGCGATGTTGAAGGGTTTCTCACTAGCGATGTTAATCGGTGTTTCTATCGGTACGGTATCTTCTATCTATGTTGCTTCCGCTTTGGCGTTGAAACTGGGTATGAAGCGTGAACACATGATCCAGCAAAAAGTTGAAAAAGAAGGGGCTGATCAGCCATCTTTGTTACCTTAATTATTCTGCCTTGATGCTGTTCAAACACCCTGTGAGTATCCGGCTGGCAGGGTGTTTTTTATTCAGATTAAGGATAAACTGTAAATTTAGTTTGGATTAACCATCAGGAAACGATATGCATTGCCCATTTTGTGCTGCTGTTGATACCAAAGTGATTGACTCTCGTTTAGTCGGGGATGGCTCGCAGGTGCGCCGACGGCGCCAGTGTCTTGAGTGTCATGAGCGATTCACCACTTTTGAAATGGCTGAGTTGGTTATGCCTAGAGTAATAAAAAGTGACGATATCCGAGAGCCGTTCGATGAAGAAAAATTGCGCCGCGGTATGCAAAAAGCACTGGAGAAGCGCCCGGTTAGTTCTGATGATGTAGAGATGGCGATTAGCTATATTAAATCTCAGTTACGTGCTACCGGTGAACGGGAAGTTCCATCCAAAATGATTGGTAATCTGGTCATGGATGAATTGAAGAAATTGGATAAAGTTGCTTATATCCGTTTTGCTTCTGTTTATCGCAGCTTTGAAGATATTCGTGAATTTGGCGAAGAGATTGCTAAATTACAAGGTTGAGCCAGTGGATAACGATAAAAAATATATGGCGCGCGCTTTGGAATTAGCGCGTCAAGGGCGCTTTACCACGTCACCTAATCCCAACGTAGGTTGTGTGATTGTGCGTGATGGGCAGATTATTGGGGAAGGTTTTCATTTACGTTCTGGCGAGCCACATGCGGAGGTTCATGCCTTACGGATGGCCGGGGATAAAGCTAAAGGCGCAACTGTTTATGTCACGCTTGAGCCGTGCAGTCATCACGGTAAGACACCGCCTTGTGCTGATGCGCTGATTGCGGCTGGCGTTAGCCGTGTGGTTGCGGCGATGCAGGACCCTAATCCACAGGTGGCAGGAAGGGGGCTTTATAAGCTGCAACAGGCTGGTATTGCAGTAGAGCATGGGCTGATGATGGAGGAAGCTGAATCTCTCAACCGGGGATTTTTGAAGCGAATGCGTACCGGATTTCCGTATGTTCAGTTGAAAATGGCTTCTTCTCTTGACGGGCGAACGGCGTTGATTTCTGGCGAAAGTAAATGGATTACATCACCTCAAGCTCGCTATGATGTACAAAAATTCCGTGCTCAATGTAGCGCGATTCTGAGTTCCAGTAGCACTGTTCTAGCTGATGATCCTCACTTGACGGTTCGTTGGAGTGAATTGGATGCAGAAACTCAGGCGATTTATCCCGAGGAAAATCTTTGTCAACCAGTACGTGTTATTGTTGACAGTCAGAATCGTGTTGGTCCTCAGCATCAGGTGATACAACAGCCCGGTTATTGTTGGCTGGCTCGCACTAAAGCAGATGAACATGACTTATCTGAAAATGTAGAACAGATACTGTTACCGGCTCATGGTGTTGGGGTAGATTTAGTGTCATTGATGATGCAGTTGGGGAGGCGCCAGATCAATACGGTCTGGACTGAGTGCGGGGCATTGTTGGCGGGGGCATTGCTAACGTTAGGATTGGTGGATGAACTGGTTCTTTACGTTGCGCCAAAAGTGCTAGGTGATACGGCTTGTGGTTTGTTTACTATTCCTGAACTCAAAAATCTGGCAGTGGCGCCGGAATTTGACATTTTTGATATACAGCAAGTTGGGCCTGATCTTCGTCTGCGTTTACGGCCTGTATACTGACTGAATATGTGAGTGTGGATTAATTTGCCTGTTTTTATGCTCCGTTGCTAAATCGGCAGGCGCGGCTAACGAAAGAATATGATAGAATCCGCCCCCCTGCGGATATGAACAGATAGAAGGAAGGCTATGAACGTAATCAAAGGTGTTGTTGCAGCTCCACAAGCTCGTGTGGCGATTGCCATTGCACGTTTCAACAACTTCATTAATGACAGTCTGTTAGGAGGCGCGGTAGATGCGCTTGAGCGTATCGGTCAGGTTGCCTCAGATAATATCACTGTTGTCTGGGTTCCTGGTGCTTACGAGTTACCATTGACAGTGAAGACATTGGTCGAAACCCGAAAATATGATGCCGTTGTCGCGCTAGGTACAGTTATCCGCGGTGGTACCGCTCATTTTGAATACGTTGCTGGTGAATGCAGTTCTGGTCTGTCCAATGTGGCGATGTCCAGTGAAATTCCAGTGGCATTTGGTGTTCTGACTACAGAAAGCATTGAACAGGCGATTGAGCGCGCTGGAACCAAAGCGGGTAATAAAGGTGCAGAAGCTGCATTAACCGCGTTGGAAATGGTCAATGTAATTAATGCCATTAAAGGCTGATTTTAGTTTTAATTAAGGGGAATCTTGTGAAACCTGCTGCTCGTCGTCGTGCTCGTGAGTGCGCTGTTCAGGCTATATATTCATGGCAATTATCTGGCAATAGCGTTGCTGATGTTGAATTACAGTTTCTGTCGGAGCAGGACGTCACTGGTGTTGACGTAACCTATTTTCGTGAATTGCTGTCAGGAGTAGCTGTGAATGCAGTTAAGCTGGATGCTTTGATGGCTCCTTATCTTTCCCGTCAGCTCGAAGAGTTAGGTCAGGTAGAAAAAGCCATTTTGCGTGTTGCTATGTTTGAACTAAGTTATCGTGATGATGTCCCTTATAAAGTGGCTATTAACGAAGCTATCGAATTGGCAAAAGTCTTCGGTGCTGAAGATAGTCACAAATTCGTGAACGGAGTACTGGATAAATCTGGTCCAGCAGTACGCAGAAAAAGATAAGCTACTGCTTGTCGGGTTTTTCCCACCGTAGACGATGATTTGTAAGGCCGGGATACCGGCCTTATGTTCATGATCATCAGTAATTTTTTGGGATTTTATTATGGCATGTGGCGAATTTGACCTCATTGCACGTTATTTTGATCGCCAGGAGACTAACCGGCGTGATGTAAATTTAGGTATTGGTGATGACTGCGCACTGATGACACTGGCCGATAAACAACAATTGGCGGTTAGTACGGATACCTTAGTTTCAGGCGTTCATTTTTTACCTGATATCTCCCCTGAAGATTTAGCTTACAAATCTCTCGCTGTGAATCTTAGTGATCTGGCCGCAGTCGGCGCTGATCCTGCTTGGCTTTCATTGGCTTTAACATTACCGGAAGTGGATGAATGCTGGCTGAGTAGTTTCAGTGACAGTTTGTTTGAACAATTGCGTTATTACGGTATGCAGCTTATTGGCGGCGACACTACCCGCGGCCCAATGAGTCTGACGTTGACGATTCATGGCTTAGTTCCCGCAAGCAGAGCGTTACGGCGTGCTGGCGCAAAAAATGGCGATTGGATTTATGTGAGTGGATCGTTGGGTGATAGTGCGGCGGGTTTGGCTCTGTTACAAAATCGTTTGCAAATTTCTGATCCGATATCCCACAACTGGTTAGTTCAGCGTCATCTCAGGCCGCAGCCTCGTATTTTACAAGGGCAAGCGCTACGTGGCCTGGCAACATCAGCTATTGATTTGTCTGATGGTTTGATTTCTGATTTGGGTCACATCCTGAAAGCCAGCCGATGTGGAGCCAGAATAAACCTGGATGCGATTCCTTACTCTGATGCGATGAAACAATATGTTGAACCGCAGCAAGCTTTGATGTGGGCTTTGAGTGGTGGTGAGGACTATGAATTATGTTTTACCGTCCCGGAGCGGAATCGTGGTGCGTTGGAAATTGCGTTAGCGCATACCGGTGCTGGTTTTAGCTGTGTTGGACAGATCATGGCGGAATCGGAAGGTATTCGTTACTACAGCAATAATAAAGAGATTAAATTAGATCTAAAAGGGTTCGATCATTTTATTACCGAGGAAGCACATGGATAAGGCAAAGCGTCGCTTACGGATGAGCAATCCCTGGCATCTATTAGCAACAGGTTTTGGTAGTGGGCTGTCGCCGGTCGTGCCGGGGACAATGGGATCGGCAGCGGCTATTCCGTTCTGGTTATTACTGGTCCAGTTTCCGGAATGGATTTGCTGGTTGGTTATTATTGTCGGGGTGCTTTTCGGCATAATGATTTGTCAGCGTACTTCTGATGATATGAGGGTTCATGACCACGGCAGTATTGTCTGGGATGAATTTATCGGTATGTGGATCACATTGATGGCAATCCCTGTGATTAACTGGCAGTGGGTTTTGACCGGTTTTATGGTGTTCCGTATTCTCGATATGTGGAAACCGTGGCCAATTCGCTGGTTTGATCGCTATGTTCATGGAGGATTAGGCATCATGTTGGATGATATTATTGCGGGTGTATTTTCTTTCGTGATTGTTTGGTTATTGGCGTTTTATCAGATTTTGACTTTTTGAGGTGTGGTGTATTGGCTACCTCTGAAAGGGGGACTCATTTTTTGCTTCATACTTGGAGTAGTGATCGGGTAGCTGCGATAACCGCTAACTTCTGTGGTAGGTGATTTTTCTACAGAAAATTCCGGTTTGGGATAGTTGTGTGAGGACAAAACCGTAAGTTTCTGCGTAAAAGTGCCCCAACAGAGATTCTCGTTGAGTTCAATCAACCGCTTGTTCATGTTATCTGGATGCTCCCAATACACCTCCCCTTTCTTGGGCATGTAAATGCTTCGCGATGTTATCATCGTCGCAGTCAGGTGCGCCAAGTACCCATACCGGATAGTCAGAAACGAAGGCTTCCAGCTCAAGTTTTTTGCCGACAGTTTCCATTTCTTCAACGGATGCAGAATCCCAAGAGAACACCAGTCTGGCAATGATCTGGTTGCACTTGGTACAAGGAAATATCTTAGGTTGAAGTTGGGTATCACCCAACCGAGTACCGTGAACAACTACTCCGCCGATTTCTTAATGCCCATTTTTAAATATGACGTAGGCGTTTCCCTGTCGTTTAGCAGAGATATCTGGTAGTAGTTGTAATTTATTGTGATTGGTTGGCTTCGTTCATTTAAAGCTTTCCCGCAGTGACTAGTGCCGCATGTATTGTTTTTAATGGTAACAGCAAAGATAGATGGGCATCTAATAGCGGAATAGCACCATAGCTGGTGTACCACTCGGCAACACGCTCATTCTTGGCATCAATTAGCAATGCAACCCCGCCAGCCTGCGTGGCCACCAATAAACAGCGCCGACCAGCAGCTAGCAACAACTGGCCACCGAGTCCTTGACTCTGTACTGAAAGATCTACAGCCAGACGGCCAAGCCGAAATACTGGCACTTCATGTCGAGCCAGACCACGTTTAATCACTTCCGGTGCACGTTCATAAGCAATAGAAGCGGGGCTTAGACTGTAGTAACCCAATACCGTCCGATTGCTCTCGCTAACCGCAAGGTAGGTTTTTGCCCCACCTTTCTCATGGCTCTGCCTTGCATGGCGATGTAAAAACTGATTCAACGCCTCATCACCACAGTCAAAAGCACCGCGATAATGATGTTTGCCTATAGGCTCTTCGTGCCAGATTGGTAGCATCATGATTGTTTCGGCAAGGCAAATGCTGCGGCCAACAATTTATCATTCGGTGCCGGTGGGTTATCCAAAAGATCCAGAACATGCAAACTATCTCTTTCGGTCAGCTCCAGTCGTTCGTTCTCGTCGATAATCTTCCGTGCTGCTGACATCACATTGCGGAGCACGAACTCAGTCAAGTTGGTATGTTGTAAAGCGGCTGCACGCATCAACAGCGACTTTTCTTCTGAGGCAATACGTAGCGACATTCGGTCATTAGTTTCTACTGGGATCTGAGGCATTGTTATGTCCTCCTATTTATACGCATTGAAATTGTACACTAAGGTGTGCCTATTAGCAAAATGTACACAATGAAAGCGTACGCGTACCGTATCAAATACGAACGTTTTTGGCACGGCAGTGACCTCTATCGATTTTGTTATTTTCAGAAGACGACTGCACTGGATTACTGGGTTTGTGTAGAGCCTTTGGTAGGTATCGTTACTTGATTCTGAAAATAGTGCCTTTTTATAGAGAAGAATGCGGAAAATACATATCATCTAACTTGAGGCACTTCCTACTATAATCCTAAACTGAGGATAATAGAATAAATATCCTATTATCCCTATACACTCAGGAAAATAGCCTTTTATTGATGCTATTCTGAATACCTACGGCATCAAGCCCTAAATCCGCTCTGATTTCTTCCTGGCTACCTTGTGGCACAAATTGGTCAGGCAAGCCAATATTCAGAATTTGCACCAGACGACCTTCCTGCATTAGCAGTTCATTAACGCCACTTCCGGCACCGCCCATAATGGCATTTTCTTCCAGCGTGACCAATAAATCATGGTTATCAGCCATTTCTAATATCAATTCTTTATCCAGTGGTTTGACAAAACGCATATCAACAACAGTCGCATCCAGTGACTCTGCTGCTGTTATTGCATCGGGTAACAGAGTACCAAAGTTCAGGATCGCTACCTTCTTACCCTGACGACGAATAACGCCTTTACCAATTGGTAATTGTTCGAATGGTTGGCGTTCTGCCCCCGTCCCGGTTCCTCGTGGATAGCGCACGGCTACGGGACCTTGCTGATAATGATAGCCGGTATGCAGCATTTGTCGGCATTCGTTCTCATCACTGGGTGCCATAATGACCATGTTGGGGATGCAACGAAGGAATGAAAGATCAAAGGCGCCTTGATGTGTCTGACCATCAGCACCTACGATACCTCCGCGATCTATTGCAAATAGAACAGGTAGATTCTGAATGGAGACATCATGGATAACTTGGTCATAAGCACGTTGGAGGAATGTCGAATAGATAGCAACAATCGGCCTGTAACCACCAATTGCCAAACCAGCGGCAAAAGTCACGGCATGTTGTTCTGCAATGGCGACATCGAAGTATTGATCAGGATATTCACGGGAGAAACGCACCATACCAGAGCCTTCACGCATGGCGGGTGTGATCGCCATCAGTTTTTTGTCGTTAGCGGCCTCTTCGCATAACCAGTCTCCAAAGATTTTGGAGAAAGTAGGGCGGTTGTCTGAGCTTTTAGGTAATGCGCCAGTAGTCGGATCAAATTTAGGTACCGCATGCCAACTGATAGGATCTTTTTCGGCGGGTGCATAGCCCCGACCCTTTTTAGTCATGATGTGCAGTAGCTGTGGCCCTTTCAACTCACGCATATTTTTCAGCGTTTGGGTCAATGTCAGTACATCATGTCCGTCGATGGGGCCAATGTAATTAAAACCCAATTCTTCAAACAGAGTGCCAGGAACAACCATGCCTTTGATATGTTCTTCGGTTTTTTTCAGGAGTTCTTTAATCGGAGGTAGATTGGAAAAGACTTTTTTCCCACCTTCCCGCAATGTGGTGTAGAGTTTACCGGATAGAAGTTGAGCTAGATGGTTATTTAACGCACCAACGTTCTCTGAGATAGACATTTCGTTGTCATTAAGAATAACTAACATATCCGGGTCGATATCCCCGGCATGGTTCATCGCTTCGAAAGCCATACCTGCTGTTATTGCGCCATCACCGATAACACAAACTGTACGACGACCTTTGCCTTCGCGTTGAGCGGCAATTGCCATTCCTAATCCAGCACTGATAGAGGTCGATGAGTGGCCGACACATAAGGTGTCGTATTCACTTTCATCCCGCCACGGGAAAGGGTGAAGCCCATTCTTTTGACGAATCGTATCAATACGATCTCGGCGTCCTGTCAAGATTTTGTGAGGATAAGCCTGATGGCCGACGTCCCATACCAATTTGTCGAAAGGCGTTTTATAGACATAATGTAACGCTACAGTCAGCTCAATGGTGCCAAGACCGGAGGCAAAGTGACCACTAGAGCGACTGACACTGTTTAGCAGGAATTGCCGAAGTTCATCACATAACTTCGGCAGGCTCTCTTTTGGTAACATACGAAGTTCTTCAGGATTTTCCGCTAATGCCAATGTTGGGTATTTGGCTATATCAATGCTCATTTGATACTCGTTAAGAAGTGTTTATTAATAGCGCTGCCAGTGGGTAAATTTACCGGCAGACCTTAGTTGTTACGTTCAATGATAAAGCTGGCAAGTGCGCGCAGCATGGTTGTGTTATAAGATTTATCTTCCAGTTTATTCAAAGCTTGTAATGCTTCTTGATACAGTTCGTATGCTTTTTTCTGTGCTTGTTCTAACCCTAGTAATGCGGGGTAAGTGCTTTTTCCTAGCTGTTGGTCACTGCCTTGGCGTTTTCCTATCATTTCGGTATCGCCAATGACATCAAGAATGTCGTCCTGAACTTGGAATGCGAGCCCGATGGCTTGGGCATATTGATCCAATTCAGGCAAGACGTCATGCCCACGTTGACCTGCACCATATGCGCCTATTCTGACTGCGGAACGGATAAGTGCGCCCGTTTTGTGGCGATGAATTTTTTCTAGCATATGGAGATCGATGTGTTTGCCTTCTGCTGCCAGATCTAGGGCTTGGCCGCCACACATACCGGCTACGCCACTGGCGGTTGCCAATTCAGCAAGCATTTCGAGGCGATCTGCTGTTGTAACATCCGGCATTTCTCTTTTAGATAGGATTTCAAATGCCAGCGCTTGTAATGCATCTCCCGCCAGAATTGCGTGAGCTTCGCCAAATTTTATGTGGCAGGTCGGTTGTCCACGGCGTAAATCATCGTTATCCATCGCCGGTAAGTCGTCATGGATTAATGAAAAGGCGTGGATACATTCAACGGCTGCTGCTGGAGCATCCAGATTATTTGCGGATAACCCAAACATTTCACCAACGGCATAAACTAAAAATGGGCGCAGGCGTTTACCACCGAGCAAAGTACCATGTTGCATTGCGTGAACGAGCGGGTTGTCTGCAAATGCCAGTGAAGATAGTGTGCTTATCAGAACGTTATTGACTCGTTGTTGACAGATTTTAAGCTGTTCTTTAAATTGGGTTGAATTTTGTTCAGACATAGGCTTATTCAGTATCCGGGGAGAAATGACTCAGTGGAGATTGGGTGTCGTCGTTAAGCAGAATCTGAACTCGCTGTTCTGCTTGTTGCAAAGTCTGTTGCCCTTGACGGGCTAATTGAATACCACGCTCAAACTCGCTTAGGGCTTCTTCCAGTGCCAGTTCACCTGATTCCAGCCGTGCGACGATCTGTTCCAGCTCTTTTAATGAGCTTTCAAATGTCATTGCCGGGGCAGGTTCTGGCGTACTGTTTGTACTTTCTGATATTGCGTTTTTCTTTGGCATAATTTTTTACTATTTACAGAGTTCGCCTGAGGGTTGCAGACTATCTTATTATGCTGGTGCAAACAAATCCTTAACTGATTTTGTGTTTTTTCCGCGCTATACCACGAGATAGTGTTATACTCCGCGGCCTGATTTGACAACCAAAACGTACCATCAGTTTTTTTTATCAAAATGCCTAACTACTACTATAACTCACTATGAAGTTTATTATTAAATTATTCCCGGAAATCACGATCAAGAGCCAAACTGTTCGTTTGCGCTTTATTAAAATTCTCGCTAGTAATATTCGCAATGTGCTGAAAACGTTAGGAGATAATATTGCAGTGGTTCGCCATTGGGATAATATCGAAGTTCGTACTAAAGATGAAAACCTTGGCGCTCAAATTTGTGATGTGTTGACACGTATCCCCGGTATTCACCATATTTTGCAAGTAGAGGAGCGTGAGTTTCGTGACATGCATCATATCTTTGAACAGGCTTATGAGGCTTATGGCGAATCTCTCCACAATAAGACATTTTGCGTGCGGGTAAAACGCCGCGGTAAACATCAATTTACTTCTAATGAAGTAGAACGTTATGTCGGTGGTGGTTTAAACCAGCATATTGAATCTGCGAAAGTAAAACTCAATCATCCTGATGTTACCGTCAATTTGGAAATTGATCAGGATGTGCTGATTTTGGTAAAAGCCCGTTATGAAGGGATTGGTGGTTTTCCTATCGGAACGCAGGAAGATGTATTGTCTCTGATTTCTGGGGGTTTTGATTCTGGTGTTTCCAGCTATATGCTAATGCGCCGTGGCTGCCGTGTTCACTATTGCTTCTTCAATCTTGGCGGCTCCGCTCATGAAATTGGTGTGAAGCAGGTTGCTCATTATCTTTGGAATCGTTTTGGTAGTTCCCATAAAGTCCGTTTCGTTGCTGTGGATTTTGAACCTGTTGTCGCTGAAATTTTGGAAAAAATTGATGATGGCCAAATGGGGGTGGTGCTTAAACGGATGATGGTAAGAGCGGCATCTAAAGTTGCAGAGCGTTATGGCGTGCAAGCGATTGTTACCGGTGAAGCTTTGGGACAAGTTTCCAGCCAGACACTCACTAATTTGCGTTTGATTGATAATGCGTCGGATACATTGATTCTGCGGCCGCTGATTTCTCATGATAAGGAGCACATTATCAGGTTAGCGCGTGAGATTGGCACTGAGGATTTTGCCCGTATGATGCCTGAATTCTGTGGTGTTATTTCAAAAAGCCCAACAGTAAAAGCTGTTAAAGCTAAAATTGAAGCAGAAGAAGTGCATTTCGATTTTAATATTCTGGAAAAAGTGGTCAGTGAGGCTCAGAATATTGATATTCGCCAGATCGCAGAACAAAGCAGTGAGCAAGTGGTTGAAATTGAAACGGTGACAGCGTTCGCTCCAACGGATGTGTTATTGGATATTCGTTCGCCTGATGAACAAGATGATCGGCCATTGCAGTTAAATGGTGTGGAAATCAAATCATTGCCATTCTATAAGTTGAGCAGCCAGTTTGGTGATTTGCCAAAAGATAAGACTTATCTACTCTATTGTGAACGTGGAGTTATGAGTCGTTTGCAAGCACTCTATTTATCTGAGCAGGGTTTTGATAACGTGAAAGTTTATCGGCCTTAATTGTTTTAGTTATACATTTCGGGGTTCTTATTACGTGAACCCCGAATCGTATAAAGTAAGATGCTTTTGTCTATTTTTTCAATCTTGATAAGAATATACACCTAGTGGCAATATGAGTTGAGTCGCCACTTCTGCTGCTGTTTCTCGTCCTTTTAATAATTCAATGAGTTTTAATGCAAAATCGAAAGCTGTCGCTGGCCCTTGGCTGGTCAACAGATTGACTCGATCATCAAAACAGACTCGGCAATCAATCCATTTATCGGACGAAATTTTGTCTTGCAAACCGGGATAACCGGTCATTTTGCCAGTAGGGAATAAGTTGTGGTGTTCAAGCACGATAGCGGGCACGGCACAAATTGCCGCGATAATTTTCCCTTGATAATGTGCCTTGCGGATTTTTTCGATAACGAGTGGATTATCACGGAAACATTCGGCACCTTGCATACCGCCGGGTAAGATGATGGCATCGAAAGATTCATCAATAACTTTTTCCAGAGGGACATCAGCAACCAGTTTCACACCTCTGGAGCAAGTTAAAATCAGTTCTCCATCGTTGGCGGTGCTGGCGATCGTGACACTGATACCAGCGCGTACCAGTAAATCAATAGTTGTAACGGCTTCTGTTTCTTCACTACCGTGAGTCAGGCAGATGAGTGCTGAAGGGGTCATAATCATCTTTCCTTATGTTTAACTAGGTTATAGATACGGGTATTTTCAGGGGCTGCCAGACCATGTGTACGGGCCCGGCGTAATAAATAACCGGTGATATAGTCAATTTCAGTGCGACGTTTTGCGCGGACATCCTGCAACATGGAAGAGTAGTTTTTTGCTGTAAGTTTTATCACATCGTAGACATAGGCAATCAGGTTGTCGATGGTGGTATGTATGTTCTCTCGTTGCATAACCTGAATAATTTCTTCGCACAAAATATTCAATTGTTCCGGGTAGCGAAGCAAATCTCCATTTTTGCATTCATAAAGTGCAGTCAGCGGATTTACGACACAGTTAGCGGCAAGTTTCAGCCAACTAATAGAGAGAATGTCATTATGCCATGCAACATCTGGCAAAGATCGGTGTAATACATTAGCCAGAGAGCTAAACCCAGTTGCATTTGACGTTGTTGAACCAATATGGGTTATCCCGGATGCGGTATGATAAACCCGTTGGTCATCCTGATATGCACCATGTGTTGTGACGCCAAGAAGTATTGGATTAGGTGCTGATAGTAGTTCTTCTTGGGTACCCATGCCGTTGTGTATTAATAAAATTGGGCAATTAGGTGAAAGCTTGGGCAGTAAATTATTGACTGCATCAGCGACTTGCCATGCTTTCAGGCAGACAATCAGTAATTCGCTGTTAGCAAGATGGCCGCTGTTATTAGTTGGGATTGATTGGTTGAATACTTCCCCATTCATTTCGTCAATATGAACAGATAAATGAGATCGTGTGGTTTTCAACCAGCCCTGTACTTGATGTTTTTGTTGTGATAATGCAGCTAGCCACAGTTTTCCTATAGCGCCACAGCCAAGAACGGTTATCTTCATATACACCTTTTGAAAGACGCTGCCATAATATTGGATGGAAATAATAAGATCCCGCTAATCCAAGTATAGCGCTTTTGCTGACAGTGGAAAGCGGTTATCATGCCAACTTATTGATTATCAGGAGGTCATGGATAATGCCATCTTTCGATATTGTTTCAGAAATTGATATGCATGAAGTTCGCAACGCGGTAGAAAATGCGCAGCGCGAGCTTGCTAGCCGTTGGGATTTCCGTAATGTCAGCGCCAGTTTCGAATTAAATGAAAAAAGTGAATCTATCAAGATCGCTAGTGAGTCAGATTTTCAGGTAAGTCAGTTGGTTGATATCATACGTGAAAAGTTGGCTAAACGTGGTATCGATGGCGCTGCATTGAATATCCCTGATGATATGTTGCACAGTGGTAAGACTTACAGCGTTGAAGCGACTTTGAAGCAGGGGATTGATACCCCTACGGCGAAAAAGATCGTGAAGCTGATTAAGGATAGTAAACTGAAAGTGCAAGCACAGATTCAGGGTGAGCAGGTGCGAGTGACGGGTAAAGCTCGTGATGATTTGCAAAGTGTAATGGCATTAGTTCGTGGCGCAGAGCTGGGACAGCCATTCCAGTTTACTAATTTCCGGGATTGATTTTCTGCCTAGTGGATTGAGATATCTAGCCTAATGTGGAGTGGGGTATTCCTGACCAGAATACCCCGCTCCCAGTTTCCCTTAATATCAAATCGGAGTGAGTGGAGTTATCTGGTTTGATACTTAACCTATCGTGTCATTATTGTTAGCTATCAATTGTTCAAGTTGTGCTCTGTTTGTCAGCTTTGTATCTACTTTTATGTAAGCACTATGCTCTTCCGGAATAATAACGACATCGCAAACGCCGGGCTGAACAAGAATTTTTTGTTCCAACAATGCCTTATTGACTATATTTTCTGGCAGAGAAATTCTGATGCTGCTGACATAAGGAGGTTGCTTCATTGTTGTACTGATAATCAACCAAATGGTTGTCAGAACGATACCTGCCATAAATACCAGCGGTGCCCCTTTTAATTCAGATAACCAACCACCAAGTCCACCCCCTAAAGCGACACCTAAAAATTGACTGGTGGAGTAAATGCCCATTGCTGTACCTTTATAACCCGCCGGTGCTTCTTTACTGATAAGTGATGGCAGGATAGCTTCCATTACATTGAAAGCAATAAAGAAAATTTGTATGCCGATGAAAATTACCCATAAGTGATGCCCCGCCGCCCACAATACAATTTCAGCAATCAGCAGCATCGTGATACACAGTAAAAACACTTGTTTCATGCGGCGCTTTTTTTCTGCGTAAATAATGAAAGGTAAAACAGATAAAAATGAAACTAGCATAGTGATCAGGTAAACCTGCCAAAGCCGTTGGTTAGGGAATCCTGCTTGTTGCATCACTAAAGGAAAGGCGACAAAACTTGCCATTAGCAAAGTGTGCAAACTGAGTATGCCAAAGTTGAGTTTCAGCAATTGGCTATCAGCCAGAACCTTACTGAAACTGTGACGAACAATGCCTGATTCGCGGTTGAGGATGTGTTTATCTGTGGAAGGAACAGCAAATAGTGTTATCAGAATGCCACAACCAGCCAGAATGGTAATTACCCAAAACAGACCGTTTAACCCAATAGCGTGAGCCAGGATTGGGCCAAGTACAATGGCTGCGGCGAAAGTTATTCCGAAACTAATGCCAATAAAAGCCATCGCTTTAGTTCGATTTTGTTCACGGGTTAAATCAGAAAGTAGCGCCATAATTGCAGCAGATATGGCTCCAGCGCCTTGTAGCGCTCGTCCAATTATTATGCCCCAGATAGAGTCACTGAGAGCAGCAATGATACTGCCGAGGACGAATAGTAGTAACCCACCAACAATTAAGGGCTTAGCGCCAATTTTGTCAGAAAGCAGTCCAACAGGGATCTGTAAAATTGCTTGGGTTAAACCATAAATGCCAATGGCGATGCCAATAAGTGTTTTAGTGGCATCTTCTAGATGCAGGCCATAGGTTGTTAATACAGGAATCACCATGAACAAGCCTAGCATTCGCAGAGAAAAAACTGAACCTAGGCCCCATGTCGCCCGAAGCTCAAGTGGCGTCATTTTATTATCGTTCATGATTACCTCGAAATATTTTGATGTGTCATTGTAGATAGGTTTTCAATAAGGGGTAAATAGTTAATTGAATTAATAATATTGAAGTATTAAGGAGAGGAGATAACAGGCTGGAAGGAAACTGATGGCAGGGGGGACCACTGCCATCAGGGAAAATTACCGGACGTAAGTTAGGAAGGCTTCTGAGGGTACATGTGGGTCAATAGACATCATGACACTCAGGGAAGTGATTGCCACAATGGAAAATATAAATAATTTACGAGCCCAAATGCGGTCATTATCAGTTTTGTAACCGGATAACGCCATTCCTAGCCACCAGACGCTCACTGCTGCTGCAACAACCAAATATTTGTAACCAGCGTAACCGCTGATGGCTAACATAAGGGTTGCAATCATAAATGCCAGGATATAAAGGATAATGTGGTTTTTCGCCACAGATATGCCTTTGATCACGGGCAGTACAGGAATATTGGCTGCCTGGTAATCTTTGAAACGAAAAATAGCAATGGCATAGGAGTGCGGCATTTGCCACAGGCTGAAAATCAGTAACAGGATCAACGCGCCCGTATCAAACTGACCAGTTACTGCACAATAACCGATAACCGGAGGTGCCGCACCGGACAAACTGCCGATCAACGTGCCATAAACAGATTTCCTTTTCATATAGAGGCTATAAACCCCTACATAGACGACAAAACCGATAATCGCTAATTGCATTGCTAAAGCATTGGCTGCTGCATAGAGCAGCACTATGCCAGCAATACCCAGTATTGATGCATAAATCAGGCTGATTTTCGGATCAATAAGTCCTTTTACAAGGACGCGGTTTTTTGTTCTTTCCATGATCCGATCGATGTCACGGTCAATGTAGTTGTTAAATACACAGCCAGAAGCCACGACTAATGAAACGCCGAACAGAGTCGAGATGAACAAAGGGTAATCTATCACCCCTTTCGAGGCGAGTAGAAAACCACCGATCACAGAAATTAAATTGCCGAAAATAATTCCTGGTTTAGTTACTTGCAGGTATTGCTTAATCATATATGCAGCTCTTTAATCAACCATCATATTAATGTTGAGGTTGTACATAATCCATAGCGAGCCAACAACAACAATACCGATAATTAAAATGGTGAACAGCAATGCTACTAAGTTCCAGCGCTCTTCTGACGACGTGTTCATGTGCAGGAAGTAGATAAAATGAACAATAATCTGCACCACAGCCAGAGCGACTACCGTTGTCAGGATAGTCGTATGGGAGGCAGAACCATCCATTACCATCCAGAACGGAATCACAGTCAGGATGACTGAAAGAACAAAGCCGATCAGATAAGATTTCAGGCTACCGTGGCTAGCTCCAGTATGAGCAGTATTAGAATGACTCATTACATAGCTCCTAACAGATAAACAACGGTAAATACACAGATCCATACCACATCCAGGAAGTGCCAGAACAAGCTCAGGCAGTTCAGACGGGTTTTATTGACATCAGTTAAACCGCGGCGGGTGACTTGGATTATCATAATGATAATCCAGACCAGACCACAGGTAACGTGGATACCGTGAGTAGCAACCAGTGCGAAGAATCCAGACAAGAATGCACTGCGGTTAGGGCCGTAGCCTTCAACAATCAGATGATGGAATTCGTACAATTCCATCGCCACGAAGCCAAGGCCGAACAGGAAAGTCATACCAAGCCAGGCGTTAACCTGGCCGATTTTTCCTTTGTTCATTCCCAACATGGCAAAGCCATAAGTGATACTACTGAATAGCAGTAGGAAAGTTTCAACCAATACAAAAGAGAGGCCGAAAATCTCTTTGCCAGATGGACCGTCCGCGGTTCCGTTAACGAGTACTGCATAAGTCGCAAACAGACATGCGAACAGAATACAGTCACTCATCAAGTAGACCCAGAAACCGAATACTTTAGTGGCTCCCGCATCGTGGTGCCCATGATGCTCATGGGCATGATTGTGGTTAGTCATAGTTTCAGTTGACATGGTTCAGACCTGCCTTGCTAATTTGTTCATGGTGTTGATTCTCAATTTGCTCAACTTCAGCAACGGGTACGTAGTAATCAACATCTTCATCAAAGCTTTTTGCAATCCAAGTGATAATCATGCCTGCAAAGCTTGCGATAACCAGCCACCAGATATGCCAAATCATGGCGAAACCAAACAGCAAGCTAAAGCCAGCAATGATTACACCCGCCCCGGCATTTTTAGGCATATGAATTTCTTCATATTGTGCAGGACGCTTATAAGCAGTGCCTTTTTCTTTCATATCCCACCATGCGTCACGGGTTTGCACATGTGGAACGTCAGCGAAGTTGTAGAACGGCGGTGGAGAAGATGTTGCCCACTCCAAAGTACGTCCGCCCCAAGGGTCACCAGTCAGGTCACGGTTTTGGTCACGGTCACGGATGCTCACGTAGAATTGAATGACCTGACACAGGATACCAACGGCAATCAGTGCGACACCAATCGCGGAGACGACCAGCAGAGTATGGAATTCAGGGTTGATATCTTGGCTAATACGACGGGTCATTCCCATAAAGCCGAGCGCGTAAACTGGCATAAAGGCGATAAAGAAGCCGATGATCCAGAACCAGAATGCGCGGACACCCCATTTTTCATTCAGTGTGAAACCAAAAGCTTTCGGGAACCAGTAAGCAGTACCGGCGAAACAACCGAAGACAACACCACCGATGATCACGTTATGGAAGTGTGCAATCAGGAACAAGCTGTTATGCAGAACGAAGTTTGCGCCTGGAACTGCTAGCAGAACGCCGGTCATACCACCGATAGAGAAGGTGACGATGAAGCCAACGGTCCACAACATCGGTGTTTTATACTCAATACGGCCTCGATACATCGTGAACAGCCAGTTGAAAATCTTAACGCCTGTCGGAATCGAGATAATCATGGTGGCTATGCCGAAGAAGGCGTTAACGTTCGCGCCAGAACCCATCGTAAAGAAGTGGTGCAGCCATACGATAAATGACAATACGGTGATGGCAATGGTCGCCCACACCAGAGAAGTGTAGCCGAACAGTCGTTTTTTCGAGAACGTCGCAGTCACTTCAGAGAAAACACCAAAGACCGGCAGCACCAGAATATAAACTTCAGGGTGACCCCAAGCCCATATCAGGTTGATATACATCATCATGTTACCGCCCATATCATTGGTGAAGAAATGGGTACCCATGTAACGGTCAAAAGTTAGCAGGGCAATGGTAACTGTCAGAATCGGGAATGCGGCGATGATAAGTACGTTAGTACAGAGTGCTGCCCAAGAGAATACAGGCATTTTCATCATGGACATGCCAGGGGCACGCATACGCAGGATCGTCGCAAAGAAGTTAACGCCGGTCAGCAAGGTACCGATACCGGATATTTGAAGACTCCATATCCAATAATCGACCCCAACGCCCGGACTATATTCTATACCTGAGAGCGGAGGATAAGCTAACCAGCCGGTCTGAGCGAATTCACCCACACCCAGAGAGATGTTAATCAGCGCAACGCCAACGACGAAGAACCAGAAACTCAGTGAGTTCAGGAATGGGAATGCTACGTCACGAGCGCCGATCTGTAGTGGAACCACGATGTTCATCAGGCCGACAACAAAAGGTGTCGCCATGAAGAAAATCATGATGACGCCGTGGGCGGTAAAGATCTGGTCATAGTGGTGCGGCGGCAGGAAACCTTCTGCACCCGCAGAGGCGACAGCCTGCTGACCACGCATCATGATGGCATCGGCGAAGCCACGGAGCATCATGACCAGCGCCACGATAATGTACATAATACCGATTTTCTTGTGGTCAACGCTGGTTAACCACTCGCTCCACAGCCATTTCCATTTACGGAAATAGGTCAGGGCTCCGACAATCGCGAGCCCTGCGAAGAGAATCCCAGCAAGAGTGACCATGACAATGGGCTCATGCAATGGGATTGCATCAAGTGTTAATTTTCCCAACATTACTTTATTCCTCAACTCCGGCATGAGCAGTTTCGCTCATATTCATGTTATGACCTGTCGTTGCACCGTGGCCGCCATGCATATTCATGTTGCCCATAAATTTGGCAATAATGTCTTGATACAGGTTAGGCTTAACGCTTGAGAAGTATTCAACCGGATGGTTCTGGCTCTGTTTAGCTAACTCGTTAAATGCCTGCATGGTATCCAAGGTTTTGGGAGAGGCTTTCACTTTTTGAACCCATTGTTCAAAACCTTCACGATCTGCGGTAGCGGTAGCAGTAAATTTCATGCCGGAGAAGCCGTGGCCACTATAGCTACTGGATAAACCTTTATAAGTGCCAGGTTCATCGGCAATTAAGTGAAGTTTAGTCTGCATGCCAGCCATTGCATAGATTTGACCACCTAACTGTGGGATGAAGAATGAGTTCATCACAGAATCAGAGGTGATTTTGAAGTTAATAGGAACTCCAGTAGGGAAAGCAATTTCGTTAACTGTAGCGATACCTTGCTCCGGGTAAACGAATAGCCATTTCCAATCAAGAGAGATAACTTCAATAGTCACGGGTTTTTCATCACTGACCAGTGGTTTATATGGATCAAGCTCGTGGGTTGTTTTCCAGGTAATGGTTGCTAAAATAATAATGATAATGATAGGAACGGTCCATACTACCAGCTCAATTTTATTTGAGTGTGCCCAGTTAGGGTGATAGGTAGCACTTTTGTTGGCTTCGCGGTAACGCAGGGCAAAAGTGAATGCCATGATGATCACCGGAATAACGATGATTAGCATCAGGCCAATAGCCGTAAGTATCAGCGTTTTTTGTTCAGCGCCGATAGCGCCTTTAGGATTCATCAATACCATATCGCAGCCACTCAGCATAAGAGTAGCCGCTAGTATTGACAATATCCCAATACTTTTATTGTATTTCATAAGTCTCATCTAACGACCCCAAATAACAAAAGCTCTATTGTCGTTTCATCAGTGCGGGCATTCTACGGTAAGGCTACTGGAGTGTAAACATTTGTAATAGTTAGTTGAGGGGTTGTTAACCCTTTATGTTACTGGGATCACATGCAACTGTAAGATTAATCAGAAGTTAGCTTGAAAAGGTTATTTAATTGTAACGAAATAGTGCGGAAATATGAATTTGTACTGAATCATTTTATATTTTTTAGGTGAAAGGAAAAAAATAAAAAAATTTGCTTTAAAAATTTCCACCGTAGTCATTTTATTTAGGAATTAAATTAATTGTGAGCCACTTTTGGCAGCTCACAATTAAAATCAATAATTAGAAATTATATTTAATGGAGTAGACAATCGCATCCTGCCAGAAGTCTTCACCTAATTTATGATCGGCATATCGATATTGAATGCCGGTTGTGAAGGATTGGTGAGGTGTCCACCATAACGCGATTGCACCATTGGTACCGTTCCGACCACCGTTGCCGTAGCGTTCATTCCGGTTAAGTTCTATTTCATTCCAGTTAGTTATGCTGAATTTTTCTTCCCAGAGCTGAAAATCGTAACCCGCAACCCAGCCAACAACATAGCCGTTATTACCGGAGTAGAAAGTTTGGTCAACATAGTGCAGCGCAACAAACGGTTTGAACCAGACACCGGCGAAATCAGTGTTGTAGCCAATACCATAAAGGGTATTTACCTCATGAAAGTTCCCGCCGTGCGCTGTACCTGGGAGAGAGTAAGTACCGTAAACATGACCATAGAGATTGAAACCAGTATCAGCCAGATAAAAGCGACCGGTTGTTTTAAAAGTGTATCTTTGGTTATCCCCTGGTTCAGCATGCTGACTGTTGAAAGCATTTTCCAGATCAAAGAACCCGTATAATTCACCCCAGTCAAAGCCGGCTCCGCCTTCCAGTTCCAAATAGGCAAAGTCGTCTTTATGAGAGGTTTGCCCTGACTTGTGTGTGGTATGGCTAGTCCAGTCGAGGTAGTTCATGCTGATATTAGCAAAGCCCCCTTGATATTCAGCATAAGCGGGAACTGAGACGGTGGTGAGTAAAGCAGTAGCCAGAATGGTTGTTCTCATAAATTTCTCTAACGCATCCATGAAAAGAGGTTTTGGGTTTTAAAGCTATATTAAATAACCCTTAAAATGGTAGTCTGATTCTACGCAGATATGAATATTGAACAATCAAATAATCACTCGAAAATAGCACTTTTGGCAAATGACTATTTGAAGTGTGATCGCTATCACTTAAATATTTAAGAAAGAGGGCATGAATATCAAAGGCTGACAGTGATCAACCTTTGATAAATTAACTAAATATTTTTACCTTTTTAAATCAATTTGCACCTTACTTAATGCAAGATAATCTAGAAAGCTACCGAGAATGATGCTTGTGATACCAATTTGTACTCCCCATGATAGTAATGTTTCGGCCAGATCAGGTATATGAGTCCAGTTAAGAGCATTGGTGATGATGATAAGTAACCAAAATGTGAGCAAGATGCTTGCTAATGATAGTAAGCCAAGCGCTAGACGATAGAAATTTTTGAACTCAGTACGTGGCATAAAATCATTAGTTCGCTGGGTATAAACCAGAGTCTGGCGGCAGACAAATAACAGTAATAAGCCTGGAACAGAGGCCGCTATAGAGAATAGATAGAAGTTTGGCCAGCCATGTAATTCAACGAACCAACCCGCAATTGGGCCGACATAGACTCGTCCAACAGCAGATAAGGCAGATAATAAAGCAAATTGTGTTGCAGAGAACGATTTATGACATAACGCCATAATTAGGGCAACAAATGCAGCGGTTCCCATTCCGCCACAGATATTTTCCAGAAAAACGGCGCTACCCATAGTGTAGATATTTTTGTCAGTAATAGATAACAGCCAGTATCCGATATTGGAAATCGCTTGAAGGATGCCAAAGATCATGAGTGAGCGGAATAAACTCCATCGTTGCATTAAATAACCACCATATAATGCACCAATGATAGTTGCTATTAATCCTAGCGTTTTGTTGATCATTCCGACTTCACCAGCATCAAAGCCAATACCACGGATCAGAAATGGGGTACTTAGGCTGGCGGCAAAGGCATCTCCCATTTTGTACATGACAATTAACAGTAGTATCAGCCATGCATTATTGCGATTAAAAAAATCGGCTAATGGTTCTATTGCGGCTTGCTGGAGTGTTTTTGGTGGCGGAGCGTCAATGTCAGGTTCTTTAGCTTTTAACGTCGCATAGATGCCAATTAACATCAATCCAGCCATCAACCAGTAGGTGTGTTGCCAGCCAAGATAGCGGTCTGCGATCCATAGTGCTAACCCGCCTGAAACCAACATGGCTAACCGATAACCAAGTACTGAAACGGCAGCGCCTACACCCCGCTCTTCGCTACTCAATAAATCGGCTTTATAAGCATCAAAGACGATATCCTGTGATGCGGAGCAGAAAGCAACAGTTACCGCTAGTATGGCCAGCCACCATAAATGTTGAGATGGTTGGAGAAAACCCATTGCAGCGATACTGGCTATGAGTAATAACTGTGTAACAAGTAGCCAACCACGGCGCCGTCCAAGAAAAGGGAGGGTAAATCGGTCCATAAAAGGGGACCAAAGAAATTTGAAAACATATGCTTGGCCGACAAGAGAAAAGAAGCCAATTGTTTTAAGATCAATGTCTTCGACAGTCATCCATGCTTGCAGGGTGCTGGCAGTCAATGCGAGCGGTAAACCAGAAACAAAGCCGAGTAAAAGCAGGATTCGTGAGTTATGTTGGGTAAAAACGGTGAGATAACGATAAGACATGTGCCTCCCAAAACCCTGCCCTTGGCGGGCAGAGTAAATAATTAGTCCTTTAATAAACAATTAATCCTTTAATTAGCGAGCATTTTGTTTGATGAAATTGCTGACGGAGGGATCTTGAGCCATATCGGCTATGACTTCTGATAAGACAGTATTGACCGCATCAGCAATTTTTTCGTTAGTTGCGCCTAAAGGGCCTTGTACATTGTAACTAGTGCGGTAATTCTTAACTTGTTTACTGCCGTTTTGCGCTGTACTAATGATGGAAATATCGGCTTTTGTTGAAATATTATGGCGCAGGCTACCTTCTTTAACGTCTGCATATAGATTGTTCACAATAATTTGCAGATTGGCATTGGCTGGAGAGCCAATCATATAACCACGGGCGGTCATCTGTTTTTCCAGGATTTCCTGGAGTAGAAAGCGCAGATCACGGGAGGGTTTCAGTATTTCCAGCTTTGCATTGCGGTTAACTTGAGCAAGTGTCTGAGACTGACGATTGTCGGCACCGCTGATACTGATGGTAATCGCGCTCATTGTTGGATCTGCTGTTGGCAATGTAATTTTAGGTTCAATGGTCAAGGTATTGCTGGGAGCAGCACAACCAGCAAGAAGAAAAAGCGCAATAAGTGGGAATAAGATTCTTTTCAACATGTTAATTTTCTCATCGGTGATAAGGATATCCAGTAATACTTATCAATAGCATAAATTGCGTCAATAATAGCACCGCCTTTTGATCATGGCATATCCCTGATGGGGTAAACGCATATAAAAACCTTATGATGTGGGATTCGATTAAAAGATATTTTAATGCGTTGGGGCTATAACTCATGGAGAATAGACTAAAATTATTAGTATGGTTGGCAGTACGACTGCTGTGTGGTTAAGGAGAATGATATGGTGTATCAGGATATAGAAGAGAAATTACAGGCTGCATTTAATCCCTCATATCTTGAGGTCATTGATGAAAGTTATCGTCACAATGTACCCGTAGGTTCTGAAAGCCATTTTAAGGTCGTAATCATCAGTAATAAATTTGCTGGTGAACGTATGCTAAACCGCCATCGTTCTGTTTACAGCGTATTATCGGCAGAATTGTCCGCAGGTGTTCATGCTTTGGCGTTGCATACCTATACAGAAAAAGAGTGGAATGAATTACAGGATACTGTTTTAGCGTCACCGGCATGTCGCGGGGGTAATATTGTTGCCTGAAATCCGCTGATTGATACTTAGTTTTGGGCATTTTCTTACACAATAGAATAAATTTAGCAAACGGTCTTCGGGCCGTTTTTATGTTTTATATATGCATCCGTTTTGGATGTAAATTTAGCCGCTGAATAATCGTTATCCTGTGAAGTTGATGAATAGTTCGGCCTTTTTTCAGCAATTCTCGACTCACACCGTCTGCATCGCTATAATGTCGCGTCTAATTTTTAGAATGGTTTCGGGACGCTTCTGACATCAGGGATTCTCGGTTTTTAAATGCGACCGCCCCGGTTCTTAGAGAGTGTTGCGATTGGTACATACAAATATGTGCTGGTTGTATGGTCTCTGGAGTTGACCGAGCACTATGATTTTTTTGAGGTAAAAAGATGCAAGTTTCTGTTGAAACCACTCAAGGCCTTGGGCGTCGTGTGACAATCACCGTTCCTGCTGCCGATGTTGAGAAAGCAGTTAGTAGTGAGTTGGTCAATGTAGCAAAAAAAGTTCGTATCGATGGTTTCCGTAAAGGCAAAGTGCCTATGAACATTGTTAAACAACGTTACGGTGCTTCTGTCATTCAGGACGTTCTGAGTGATCTGATGCAACGTAACTTTATTAATGCAATCATCGAGCAAAAAATTAATCCAGCAGGTGCGCCAAGTTATGCACCAGAACAATTCAAAAATGGTGAAGATTTCACTTACTCTGTAGAGTTTGAAGTTTATCCAGAAGTTGAATTGAAAGATCTGGAAGCCATTGAAGTTGAAAAACCTGTTGTTGAAGTAAAAGACGAAGATGTTGATGCAATGCTGGAAACATTGCGTAAGCAGCAGGCTAATTGGAAAGAAACCGAAGAAGTTGTTGGCGCAGAAGATCGTGTCACTGTTGACTTCAATGGCTCTGTTGATGGTGAAGAGTTTGAAGGTGGTAAAGCATCTGATTTTGTGCTGGCTATGGGGCAAGGCCGCATGATTCCAGGTTTTGAAGAGGGCATTGTTGGTCACAAAGCTGGGGAAGAATTTACCATTGATGTTAATTTCCCAGAAGATTATCACGCTGAAAATCTGAAAGGTAAAGCGGCTAAGTTTGCTATCACATTGAAAAAAGTGGAACAGCGTGAACTGCCAGAGTTGAATGAAGAATTCATCAAACGTTTCGGTATTGCTGATAGCACCGTTGATGGCCTGCGTGCAGAAGTACGTAAAAATATGGAACGTGAACTGAAAAATGCAGTCCGTAACCGTATTAAATCTCAGGTTATCGAAGGTTTGGTTAAGGCTAACGAAATCGACGTTCCAGCCGCTGTTGTTGATAGCGAAATTGATGTTCTGCGCCGTCAGTCGGCTCAGCGTTTTGGCGGCAATGAAAAACAAGCTCTGGAACTGCCTCGTGAACTGTTTGAAGAACAAGCTAAACGTCGCGTTGTTGTTGGTCTGCTATTAGGTGAAGTTATCAGCAGCAATGAACTGAAAGCTGATGAAGAGCGTGTTAAAACATTAATTGAGGAAATGGCTTCTGCCTATGAAGATCCTCAAGAAGTGATCGAATTCTATGGTAAAAACCAAGAATTGATGAACAATGTTCGTAATATTGCTTTGGAAGAACAAGCTGTTGAAGTTCTTCTGGGTAAAGCAAAAGTTTCTGAAAAAGAAACCACTTTCAATGAGTTAATGAATCAGAATCAAATGGCATAAGTTTTAGTTTTGTCATGAGATAATGAATTTGCTGTCTTATTAAAATGAACCCGCAGATTTATCTGCGGGTTTTTTTATAAGTAAGAGGCAAGATTTTTCTTGAAAAAAGTGGGTTTAACCCCAGATCCTTTTTAATATTATGTATATGATTACAAAATTTTTCAGGGGTAATTCCCCCTTGATTGGTTAACTTTGAATCATGGTCATCATCGCTTATCTCAAGTAGAATTGGTTATGAATGGCACCAACATGAATTCTATTAGGAGACGAAAATGTCATATAGCGACAAGCGGGATCAATATGCGCCTCACATGGCTTTGGTGCCGATGGTAGTTGAACAGACTGCGCGTGGGGAACGTTCGTACGATATCTATTCGCGCTTATTAAAAGAACGTATTATTTTTCTGACCGGTCAGGTTGAAGATCATATGGCAAACCTGGTTGTAGCTCAGATGCTGTTTCTTGAGGCGGAGAATCCAGAAAAAGATATTTTTTTATATATCAATTCGCCAGGTGGTGTGATTACGGCGGGAATGTCTATCTATGATACGATGCAGTTTATTAAACCGGACGTCAGTACTATTTGTATGGGGCAGGCATGTTCAATGGGAGCATTCTTGTTGACTGCTGGTGCAAAGGGAAAACGTATCTGTTTGCCAAATTCCCGGGTTATGATCCATCAGCCATTAGGCGGTTTCCAGGGACAAGCTACAGATATTGAAATTCACGCTCAGGAAATACTGAAAGTAAAATCGCGTATGAATGAGTTAATGGCAAAACATACGGGAAGACCTATTGAGGAGATCGCGAAAGATACAGAACGTGATCGTTTCTTGTCGGCAGATGAAGCCGTAGAGTATGGATTGGTTGATAAGATTTTCACCCATCGCGATTAATTTATTATTCCCGGAAGCTATAATATAAACATTCGGCTTACCGCTTGGTAAGGCTATGACATTCGGGGTAATAGCAGAAGTTTCCTGCTTTGCCAGATGAATCTGGGGGAGCAGTTGATAAAGTGAGGTTGTGACTGATGACAGATAAGCGCAAAGACGGTTCAGGAAAGCTGCTGTATTGCTCTTTCTGCGGGAAAAGCCAACATGAAGTGCGAAAATTGATTGCTGGCCCGTCAGTATATATTTGCGATGAGTGTGTGGATTTATGTAACGACATTATTCGCGAAGAAATTAAAGAGCTTGTACCACATCGTGAGCGTAGTGCATTACCAACGCCTCATGAAATCCGTCAGCATTTGGATGATTATGTTATCGGCCAGGAAACGGCGAAAAAAGTGTTGGCGGTTGCTGTTTATAACCATTACAAACGGTTACGTAATGGCGATATCAGTAACGGTGTTGAATTAGGTAAAAGTAATATTCTGCTTATTGGGCCGACAGGGAGTGGTAAAACGCTATTGGCTGAAACATTGGCTCGTTATCTTGACGTTCCTTTTACCATGGCCGATGCGACTACGCTGACTGAAGCGGGATATGTGGGAGAAGACGTAGAAAACATTATTCAGAAATTACTGCAAAAATGTGACTACGATGTACAAAAAGCTCAACGCGGTATTGTTTACATTGATGAAATTGACAAAATTTCACGTAAATCTGATAACCCGTCAATTACTCGGGATGTTTCAGGTGAAGGTGTACAGCAAGCGTTGCTGAAACTGATTGAAGGTACAATTGCGGCAGTTCCTCCTCAGGGGGGGCGTAAACATCCACAACAGGAGTTTTTACAGGTAGATACCTCCAAAATCCTATTTATTTGTGGTGGTGCGTTTGCAGGTCTGGATAAAGTCATTGGCCAGCGTTTAAATACCAGTACGGGTATTGGATTTGGTGCGAAAGTCAAAGGTGAGTCAGAAAAAGCGACTGAAGGCGAATTGCTTGCACAGGCTGAGCCGGAAGATCTCATTAAGTTTGGGCTTATCCCTGAATTTATTGGGCGGTTACCTGTTGTTGCCACGCTCAGTGAATTGAGTGAGGAAGCGTTGATTCAGATTTTGAAAGAGCCTAAAAATGCGTTGACCAAGCAGTATCAAGCACTGTTTAACCTTGAAGGCGTTGATTTGGAATTCAGAAGTGAAGCCTTGACTGCTATTGCTAAGAGAGCAATGGTTCGTAAAACGGGGGCCCGCGGCCTACGCTCTATTGTTGAAGGCGCATTGTTGGACACTATGTATGATCTACCATCAATGGAAAACGTTGGAAAAGTTGTTGTAGATGAATCTGTTATCAATGGTCAATCTGCGCCTTTGCTGATTTACAGCAAACCGGATGCCCAGGTTTCTGGTGAATAATTGAGTCTAGGGCAGAGAATTCACTAAACGAGATATTATTGAATAAAATGAGGGGATTACCCTCATTTTGTTTTTATTAAAGTGCCATGCCATTGAATGTCAAATTCCTGTCCCCATATATTTTATATTCTATGGAGTGAAACTCGTGAGAACCGTGTTTCACGAGATTCCTAAAAACTGGCGAAAGCTAAACGAAGAGAGAGCTCTATGAATCTTGAGCGTTCCGAACGCATAGAAATCCCTGTATTGCCTCTGCGCGATGTGGTGGTTTACCCGCATATGGTGATCCCATTGTTTGTAGGGCGTGAGAAGTCTATTCACTGCCTGGAAGCAGCAATGGATCATGACAAACAGATCATGTTGGTTGCGCAAAAAGAAGCTTCAACTGATGAGCCAGGGGTTAATGACCTTTTCTCCGTTGGTACCGTAGCTTCTATTTTACAGATGTTAAAACTGCCTGACGGCACGGTAAAAGTGCTTGTCGAAGGGTTGAAACGTGCCCGCATTACGACTCTGGCTGATAATGGCGAACATTTTTCTGCTCATGCTGAGTATCTTGACTCGCCGCTCGTTGATGAGCGTGAGCAAGAAGTTATGATCAGGACTGCTATTAATCAGTTTGAAGGCTACATTAAATTAAATAAGAAAATTCCGCCAGAGGTTCTGACCTCGTTACACAGTGTCGAAGATGCCGCTAAATTAGCTGATACAATTGCTGCGCATATGCCATTGAAGCTTAGTGATAAACAGACTGTTTTGGAAATGTCTGATGTCGTTGAGCGTCTTGAATATCTGATGGCAATGATGGAGTCAGAAATTGATTTGTTACAGGTAGAAAAACGCATTCGTAACCGCGTGAAGAAACAAATGGAAAAAAGCCAGCGCGAGTACTACCTGAATGAACAGATGAAAGCGATTCAGAAAGAATTGGGTGAAATGGATGATGCGCCTGATGAGTATGAAACCCTAAAGCGTAAAATTGAAGCAGCAAAAATGCCCAAAGAGGCTCGTGAAAAAGCCGAAGCTGAATTGCAAAAACTGAAGATGATGTCTCCTATGTCGGCGGAAGCGACGGTTGTCCGTAGTTACATCGATTGGATGGTGCAGGTTCCGTGGGTTGCTCGAAGTAAAGTCAAAAAAGATTTGGTTAAAGCTCAGGAAACTTTGGATACCGACCATTATGGTTTGGAGCGTGTGAAAGAGCGTATCCTTGAGTACCTGGCAGTACAAAGCCGAATTAGTAAAATTAAAGGGCCGATTTTATGTTTGGTTGGGCCTCCTGGGGTGGGTAAAACCTCTTTAGGTCAGTCCATTGCGCGAGCGACCGGGCGGAAATATGTGCGTATGGCACTGGGTGGGGTTCGTGATGAGGCTGAAATCCGTGGTCATCGCCGAACCTATATTGGCTCTATGCCGGGCAAATTGATCCAAAAAATGTCCAAAGTTGGAGTGAAGAACCCTCTGTTTCTGCTGGATGAGATTGATAAGATGTCATCCGATATGCGTGGTGATCCAGCTTCTGCCTTGCTGGAAGTTTTGGACCCGGAACAGAACGTGGCATTTAACGACCATTATCTGGAGGTCGATTATGATCTGTCAGATGTCATGTTTGTTGCAACATCCAACTCTATGAATATTCCGGCACCATTGTTGGATCGTATGGAGATTATTCGTCTTTCCGGTTATACCGAAGATGAAAAATTGAATATTGCCAAACGTCATTTGCTGCCTAAGCAGATTGAACGTAATGCCCTGAAAAAAAGCGAATTAACTGTTGATGACAGTGCTATTATTGGGATTATCCGTTATTACACTCGTGAAGCAGGAGTGCGTAGTTTAGAGCGAGAAATTTCTAAGCTGTGCCGTAAGACGGTAAAAGCATTGTTAATGGATAAAAATTTAAAACATATTGAAATCAATTCAGATAACTTAAAAGAGTATCTGGGTGTCCAACGTGTGGATTATGGCCGTGCAGATACGGAAAACCGTATTGGTCAGGTCACAGGACTTGCATGGACTGAAGTTGGTGGTGATTTACTAACCATTGAAACCGCGTGTGTTCCAGGGAAAGGTAAACTAACCTATACTGGCTCACTCGGTGAGGTTATGCAGGAATCCATTCAAGCAGCATTAACCGTTGTTCGTGCTCGTGCTGATAAGTTGGGTATCAACGCTGATTTTTATGAGAAACGGGATATTCACGTCCACGTTCCGGAAGGTGCGACGCCGAAAGATGGCCCAAGTGCGGGTATCGCTATGTGTACAGCATTGGTCTCCTGTCTGACCGGTAATCCAGTTCGAGCTGATGTTGCTATGACCGGTGAAATCACATTGCGTGGTTTAGTTCTGCCAATCGGTGGCTTGAAAGAGAAGCTACTGGCTGCTCATCGAGGCGGAATTAAAACAGTCTTAATTCCGGAAGAGAATAAACGTGATTTGGAAGAAATTCCCCAAAATATTATTGCAGATCTACAGATCCATCCAGTAAAACGTATTGAAGATGTTTTGGCTATTACATTGCAGGATCCTGTGTTTGGCGCAGAATTAGTGTCAGTTCAATAGTGCAAAAATAGTGAACTATCTTAATAATTATGGATGAAATATAGGCTGGTAAGCGAATTCAGGCTTGCCAGCCTTTTTATATTGCTAACTTGGATGAACTGTCTAATAAATATTTTGTTGTCTTATGATTTCTTGCCAATATCGGAAAGGATTGATATAACGGCACTGCTATCGGGTTATCCGTTAGGATTCTGATGCGATAGTAAAAACTATATGGGGATGATAAGAGTGAATAAATCACAACTGATCGACAAGATTGCTGCTGACTCTAATATTTCTAAAGCAGCCGCAGGGCGTGTAGTAGATGCATTTATTTCTTCTGTAACGGGTGCATTGAAGGATGGCGATGATGTTGCTCTGGTGGGATTCGGTACTTTTGCTGTTCGTGAACGTTCTGCACGTACAGGCCGTAACCCTCAAACAGGAAAAGAGCTCAAAATTGCTGCGGCTAAAGTACCTGCTTTCCGTCCAGGTAAAGGTTTGAAAGACTCTGTTAATGAGTGACATAAACCGAATATTGCTTATCAGTCCTTGTTATATTGGCAAACATAGACTGACGAGACAGATTTGGTAAGCTAAAATAGAAGCGCATCAATTGATTGGTGCGCTTTTTTTCTCTTAACGCTTGAATTAGCGTAATATGGCGTTTTCAATTTCACCAAAGCGGAGTTTTGCCTCTTTATGATGGACAACCTACGCACGGCGGCAAACAGTCCTGTGCTTAAAATCGTGCTGGCTCTCATTATCCTGTCTTTTGTTTTGACGGGGGTTGGGGGCTATCTGACAAGTGGAGCTGGTAGTTATGCTGCCGAAGTGAATGGCCAGACTATCAATCGTGCTCAATTGGAGCGGGCGTTTCAGCAAGAGAGAAACGCATTGCAAGAGCAATTGGGAGATAAATTCTCAGTGTTGGCAAGTGACGAACAAAGCATGAAGCAGATTCGTAATCAGGCTTTGGAGCGTCTAATTAATAGTGTACTGATTGAGCAGTATTCCCGTGAATTGGGTTTATCCGCCAGCGATGAGCAAGTTAAGGATTCTATCCGAAATACTTCTTACTTTCAGACAAACGGTAAATTTGATAACAACAAGTATCTGGAGTTGCTCGACCGTTCCAAGATGAGTCCAGATCTTTTTGCTGAGCAAACACGCCAGAATTTAGTTAATCAACAATTAATTATGGCTTTTTCTGGTAGTGAAATAGCATTGCCTAGTGAGGTGAAACCTAATGCTGAATTGCTTCTGCAACAGAGAGCTGTGCGTATGGCTACACTGGAGCTGAAGAAAATTCAGGCGCAGCAGGAAGTAACAGATAAAGATTTGCAAGATTACTATAATCTAAATAAGAACAGCTTTATTGCTCCAGAAGAAGTGAAAGTCAGTTATATCAAGATGGATGCTGTAGATGAAATGAATAAAGTTTCAGCTACATCCGCTGATGTTGATGCTTACTATGAGCATAATTTGAAACGTTATACTCAACCAGAGCAGAAAAAATATAGTCTGATTCAGCTTGCAACTGAAGCTGAAGCCAAGACTGTGTTTAATGAGCTAAATAAGGGTGCTGATTTTGGTAAATTAGCGACTGAAAAATCAACGGATAAGTTTTCAGCAAAAAATCGTGGTGAGATCGGTTGGATAGAAGAGGATGCTCTTCCTGAAGAGTTGAAGCAAGCTAATTTGAAAGATAAAGGTCAAATTTCTTCTGTAATTAAGGTTGCTGATGGTTTCGCTATTTTCCATTTAGATGATGTTAAGCCTCAAATAATTAAGCCTTTATCTGAAGTTCGCACTGAAATTGAGAAAACGGTTAAGCAGGAAAAAGCAGTAGATGCTTTCTATGCTCTGCAACAGAAGGTCAGTGATGCTGCTACCAGCGATAATGAATCTCTAGCTGCGGCTGAGGAAGTTGCAGGTATTAAGGTTGTGACGACTGATTGGTTTGATCGCAATAGTGTGCCGGCAGAGATTAATTTCGGCGCTGTCATTCATGCTATTTTTGAAGGTAATCTTGTTGATGGGCAGGGGCCGACAGGGACTAACTCTGATGTTATCTCCGTTGAAGGCGATCGTGCATTTGTTTTGCGTGTAGATAATTATAAGCCGGAAACAGTACAGCCTTTCGAGAAAGTTAAAGAGCAAGTTACTGAACTGGTTAAACGTCAGAAAGCTGAAAAACAACTTCAAGTCGAAAGTGAGAAATTACTGGCTGCTTTAAAAGAAGGTAAAGGTGAGCAAGCCTTGAAAGATGCAGGTATTCAATTTGGCGAACCTCAGGTTATTCAGCGTACATCTCAGGATAATGTGTTAGTTGGTGCAGTATTTGCGTTACCTCGGCCAAAAGAAGGTAAGGCAGAATATGGTTTGACGAAAAATAGTTTGGATGATGTTGTGCTGCTCCAACTGGATAAAGTTACTCCAGGTGTTGTATCCGAAGAACAAATTAAGAGCATGACTGATAGCTATCAGAGTGAAATGGGTAACGCTATGCTGGATTCTTTACTGGTTAGTTTGCGTGAAAAAGCCAAAATTAAGTTAGGTCATATCGAATAAAAATTTGCGGAGAGTATCGCAAATATCTTTGTAATTACCTTGTCAATAAAGGCCGCTTTCGCGGCCTTTCGCATATCTGATCTTCATCCATTGTGCTCAAATTTATCTGTGGCAATCTTTTTTCTGCTCATAAAACATGGAGGAATTGATATGAAAAAATCGGGAATTTTATCTATTTTGCTCGCTGGCTTGCTTTATGCGTGTGGAGGGCAATTTGCGATTGCCGCTGAGCAAGTAAAAGATAAAGTAGCTAAAGCAGCCAGTACTACCGGTCATTCTTCATCAGAAAAGCAATTACAGCAGCAGGATGCTTTGAAAGTAGAAGAAAAGGGAAAGGTGAATATTAATACTGCAAGTGCGGAAGAGTTAGCAAAAGCACTAAATGGTATTGGGGTAAAAAAAGCACAAGGAATTGTTGAATATCGAGAAAAACATGGTGCGTTTACTACGGTGGAACAGTTACAGGAGGTTCAGGGAATAGGGCCAGTTTTCATTGAGCGAAATAGAAGTAAGTTGAGTTACTAGTATATTATCTATCATCCTCATTCATGATTTTTTTATGAATGAGGATGTTGTGATCAAGGTTGCAAATAAATTACTTTAATTAGTGTGAATTTTTTGTTTTGCTATTGTGAAATCAACCTGGTCAGATGAGTGACTTTAACATAAAGGCAATATTATGAGTTCAATTATAAAAGTTCATGGTTATCATATAGATTTGTTTCAGCATGTGAACAATGCTCGCTATTTGGAATTTTTGGAAAGTGCTCGGTGGGAATGGTTGCATAAGCATTCTGTAGTGGAATGGATACAGAAAAACAATGTTGGATTTGCAGTGGTCAACATTAATATTAATTATCGCAGTTCAGCAGTTCTTGGCGATGAATTGGAGGTGGATTGCCGATTGACGGAGCTGAGAAACAGAAGTGGTGTATTTTCTCAGGAAATCATACGCAGAAGGAACAATCAACTCATCGCAGATGCTAAGACTACATTTGTTTGGATTGATAGAAAAACGCAAAGAGCATTATCTATTGAAGGTGAATTACGTGAAATAATGGGAGCTTTGGTGAAAACAGAGCAATGAGAGGGGACGGCTCTCATTGCCATTTGGATTAAACTAAATGTGTTTTTGCTTTCATTTCAGCCATTATTTTATCCGGAGCATTCAAATATTGTTCTAATCCGTTAGCTCTGAGATGACAAGCGGCACATGTACCACATCCATTACCTTGAATGCCGTTGTAGCAAGTTAATGTCTGACTACGAACAAAGTCTAAATGCTGGTAGTAGTCGGACAATGCCCAAGTTTCAGCTTTGTTGAGCCACATTAATGGCGTTTCAAAACGGATATCACGGGCAATGCCAAGGCTTACAGCTTTATTCAGCGCTTTGACGAATTCATCACGGCAATCAGGGTAACCGGAGAAATCAGTTTCACATACGCCAGTAATAACCGCTTCCGCTTCAACTTGGTAAGCATATATAGCAGCCAGTGTCAGGAACAAAATATTGCGGCCAGGGACAAATGTACTGGGTATGGCACTCTTTTCACTTTCACTATAGTCGGGAACAGGGATGTTATCACGAGTCAGACTGCTGAGGGCCAGTTCATTAAGTAATGTGACATCCAGTACTTTATGTGCAACAACACCAAGAGAATGGCTGACATTACGTGCAACATCAATTTCGGCACGATGGCGCTGACCATAATCAAAAGTGACACAATGTACTTCGTCATATTGATTAATTGCCTTGATCAGGCAGGTAGTGGAATCTTGTCCACCACTGAATACAACAACTGCTCGTCTCATTGTAACATCCTCATTGGAATAAAATGGTTATGTTACTTATAACTACGGAAATTGGATAGTTGTTTGAGATAAGGTGAAATATCGCCGATGTTATTTTTTACCCAATCTGGATTGTAATAGGTATCGAGATAACGTTCACCACTGTCGCACAATAAAGTTACTATCGCACCTTGTTCTCCACGCTCATGCATTTGGTTAGCAAGCAGGAGAGCTCCCCAGACATTGGTCCCCGTAGATGCGCCAACTTTTCTGCCTAACAATTTTTCCAGCCAGTAAATTGTTGCAATGCTGGCGCAATCGGGTATTTGTATCATGTCATCAATAACCGAAGGAATAAAAGAAGGCTCAGCCCGAGGGCGGCCAATACCCTCAATCTTACTGCTATAATTGCCATGAATATCACAGCAATTTTGACGGTAATAGTCATAGAATATAGAGTTTTCTGGATCGACAACAATTAGTTTCGTGTTATGCCCTTGGTAACGGATATAGCGTCCTAACGTTGCAGAAGTTCCCCCAGTACCAGCGCTCATAACGATATAATCTGGTTCAGGAAATGGTTCCATTTGCATCTGGCGAAAAATACTTTCAGCAATATTGTTGTTACCTCGCCAGTCTGTTGCTCTTTCGGCGTAAGTAAATTGATCCATATAATGTCCATTTAGTTCTTTCGCCAGTCGTTCTGACTCGTCATAAATTTGTGCTGAATGGTTAACAAAATGGCATTTACCACCATAAAATTCAATTTCCTGAATCTTACGTTTAGCGGTATATGAGGGCATAACAGCAATAAAAGGTAACCCAAGCAGGCGGGCAAAATAGGCTTCGGATACAGCGGTACTACCCGATGAGGATTCAATAACCGGGGTACCTTCCTTTATCCAGCCGTTACTAAGTGCGTAAAGGAATAAAGAACGAGCAAGCCTGTGTTTCAGACTACCGGTTGGGTGGGTGCTTTCATCTTTTAGATATAAATGGATACCTGGGAAAACCGGTAAATTAAGGCGGATAAGATGAGTGTCAGAACTGCGTTGATGGTCTGCTTGAATCTCTCTGATTGCCTTGGTGGTCCAACTATGTGACATTAATTATTAACTCTGTAATTTAAAAATAATTGGTGGCGGGTAGATTAACTTGATACAGGGAGAAAGAGATTGTTATTTTTCTTAATGTGTGGTTTCTTTATGGAAAAATTTTCTATGAGAGGTAGTTATGTTGGATAAAACAGACCGCAAATTGCTAAAGTTACTACAGAAAGATTGCAGTCTGTCTCTGAATGCATTGGCGGAAGCTGTTAATCTTACCTCTACTCCTTGTTGGAAGCGGCTAAAACGACTTGAAGATGAAGGTTATATTATCGGTAAGGTTGCTTTGCTTGATAGTGAAAAGTTAGGACTAGGGCTGACAGTAATTGTGATGATCAGAACTCAGCAGCATAATAGTGCTTGGTATGAGCAATTTGTCGCATTTATAAAACAAATGCCAGAAGTCTTGGCTTTTTATCGTATGGCTGGTGAGTGTGATTATCTGATGCATGTTGAAGTTGTAGATATGAAAAGTTATGATCTTTTCTACAAGCGTATGGTGAACGGTATCCCGGGGTTGATTGATGTTACATCCAACTTTGCAATGGAAAAAATTAAGTATACTACAGTATTGCCGATACCAGATTAGTCCATTATTATTCAGAGAATTAATTCAATTATTTTGAGTTTGGTTCAATGTTCTTATTATTTATTTAAATTTATATTTAAGTTTATATTTAAATATAAATTTATATTTCGGGATATACATTTGTGATATTATTTTCTCAATTAAGTTGGTACTTCCGTCGCGAATGGCGTCGCTACCTTGGAGCAGTAACCCTGCTTATTATCATTTCTGTTCTGCTACTGATTCCCCCATATTTGGTGGGTATCATTGTTGACGGCATTAGTACTCGATCTATGTCATCTTACCAATTGATGATATGGATTGGTGTTATGTTGGTCGTAGCGTTGTTTGTCTATATTCTACGATATATATGGCGATTATGGTTGTTTGGGGCGTCATATCAATTAGCGGTTAAATTACGGAATAATTTTTATCAGCAATTCAGTCGCCAAAATCCGGAATTTTATCTGCGTCACCGTACCGGCGATTTGATGGCTCGTGCTACTAATGATGTGGAACGGGTGGTGTTTGCCGCGGGGGAAGGTGTGTTAACGTTGGTTGATTCGCTAGTTATGGGCTGCGCGGTGTTGATTGTAATGAGTGTCCAAATTAGTTGGCAGTTAACGTTATTGGCTATGTTACCTATGCCTATTATGGCAATTATTATTAAACGATATGGTGATCAACTACATCATCGTTTTAAATCGGCACAAGGTGCATTTTCTGCTCTGAATAATCAAGCTCAAGAAAGTTTGACTAGTATTCGTATGATCAAGGCATTTGGTCTTGAAGATCTACAAGCAAATCAGTTTGAGCAAGTTGCAGTAGAGGCTAGCCGTAAGAATATGTATGTTGCCAGAGTAGATGCCCGGTTTGATCCGACAATTGTTATTGCAATCGGTATATCAGATTTGTTGGCTGTCGGGGGCGGTAGTTGGATGGTGTTGAATGGGGGATTAACACTGGGTGAACTTACTAGCTTCGTAATGTACCTTGGTTTGATGATTTGGCCAATGTTGGCGCTAGCATGGATGTTTAATATTGTTGAACGGGGAGGTGCTGCATATAGCCGTATCCGTAGTTTATTACAAGAACCTCCTGTCATTAAAAATGGTTTCCGTCATTTATCACCTGAGCGTAGTATCCTGAATGTGGATATTAAATCTTTTAATTATCCTCAAAGTAATAAAAGTGTTCTGAATCAAATTAATTTCAGGTTATCTCCTGGGCAGTTACTAGGGATCTGTGGTCTAACAGGTTCAGGTAAGAGTACCCTGCTTGCTCTGATGCAGAGACAGTTTGATGTAACTGAGGGAGAAATTCTTTTCCAGTCGATAAAAATTGCGGATATCCAGTTGGATGAATGGCGGGCTCGTTTTGCCGTTGTCAATCAAACACCTTTTCTGTTTTCAGATACCGTTGCCAGTAATATTGCTTTGGGACGTCCGGATGCTACACAGGAGCAAATTGAAGAAGTTGCTCGTTTTGCCTGTGTTCATGAAGATATTCTTCGTTTACCGGAAGGGTATCAAACGGAGGTGGGGGAGCGTGGTGTGATGCTTTCTGGTGGGCAGAAGCAGCGTATCTCTATTGCGAGAGCATTACTCTTAGATACAGAGATTTTGATTTTGGATGATGCCTTATCTGCGGTTGATGGGCAAACTGAATACAGTATTTTGCAAAACTTAAGGCAATGGAGACAACAACGTACTGTCATTATTAGTGCCCATCGTCTGTCGGCATTAACTGATGCTGATAATATTTTGGTGATGCAGCAAGGTTCGATTATACAGCAGGGACAGCATCAGCAGCTGGTGGAGCAACCAGGATGGTATCGTGATATGTATCATTATCAGCAGATTGAAGCAGCACTGGATAGTGAGGATGGAATCGTATGAAGGAGATAGAGATGACTAAGGTTCGTCAATTGTGGCCGTCTCTGAAACGTTTGCTGGTTTATGGGAAAGATTATCGTAAGCTGCTGGTGCTGGCGGTACTTATGTTGTGGATGGCTGCAATTGCGGAGGTAAGTGGTCCAGTTCTAATTTGTTATTTCATCGATAATATGGTTGCAACAGGTAATATGCCCATTGGATTGGTTATTGGCTTGGCTGTAGCCTTTATTGCTCTGCAACTGATCACCGCTGTATTACACTATTTCCAGGCTTTATTGTTCAATCAAATATCAGTTGATGTTGTTCGTCAACTTCGTACTGATGTGATGAATGCGGCATTGCGTCAGCCTTTGAGTGCTTTTGATAATCAACCAGTAGGGCAATTAATTTCTCGTGTAACGAATGATACAGAGGCTGTTCTAGATCTTTATGTCAATGTGGTCCCTACGATATTCCGTGGTATAGCATTAATTAGCGCTATGTTGATTGCCATGTTTGTACTGGAATGGCGTATGGCATTGATTGCAATTCTTATTTTTCCTATCGTATTAATTGTTATGGCGATATATCAGTATCTAAGTACACCAATTGTCCGACAGGTACGTAGTTATTTAGCTGACGTTAATGATAATTTTAACGAGATTATCAATGGAATGAGTGTCATCCAACAATTCCGGCAGCAGGCCCGTTTTGGTGAACGAATGCTGGCAACTAATCTTGCTCATTATCAAGCAAGAATGCAGGCACTACGGTTAGACGGGCTTTTATTACGACCATTACTGAATTTTGTGTCAGCTATGGTACTGTGTGGCCTTATCATGCTATTTGGTTTTAATGGAATCGGCGTAATTAGTGTTGGGGTGTTGTATGCCTTTATCGATTACTTGGCACGATTGAATGAACCACTCATTGAGTTGACCTCCCAGCAATCTATCTTGCAGCAGGCTGTGGTTGCTGGTGAGAGAATATTTGAATTAATGGATAGTCCTCAACAAGGCTATGGCATGGATAATCAGCCACTGTCTAGCGGTCGAATTGATATAGAAAATGTTAGCTTTTCTTATCGGGATGACAAAGTAGTTTTACAAGACATCAATTTACAGGTTCCGGCTCATGGTTTTGTTGCTTTGGTTGGTCATACCGGTAGTGGTAAAAGTACGTTGGCAAATTTACTGATGGGATATTATCCGTGGCAGAAAGGGGAAATTTACCTCGATGGTCGGCCTGTATCATCCCTGTCTCATTCGGTACTACGCAATGGTATAGCGATGGTTCAGCAGGAACCGGTCGTTCTTGCTGATTCTTTTTTTGATAATATTACGCTTGGCCGGAATATCTCAGAAGAGAAAGTTTGGCAGGTATTGGAAACCGTGCAATTAGCTGAGTTAGTACGTACATTACCTAATGGACTTCATACTATTTTGGGAGAGCAGGGTAATACGTTGTCGGCTGGTCAAAAACAGTTGCTTGCTATGGCGAGAGTGTTAGTGCAAACGCCACAAATTTTGATCCTTGATGAAGCGACTGCAAACATTGATTCTAGTACAGAACAGATGGTACAACAGGCTTTGAGGTTGATTCGTCAGCAAACAACGTTGATCGTGATTGCTCACCGCCTGTCTACTATTGTGGAAGCTGATACCATTCTGGTGCTACATCGTGGTGCAGTTGTTGAACAGGGATGCCATCAGCAATTATTGGCGAGGTGTGGACGTTATTATCAGATGTATCAATTGCAACAAGTCGGTGAGACACTAAATGAATGTGGCACAATCTCTGAAAAAGAGGTACTAATTTAATCAGGCTTGCACTGATTAGGTGCACTCTGGGAGAGTATATCCGCTACTCTCCCTCCTTCTTATTCTCCAGAATTTTTATTTTCTTTATTATTATTTGATTTTTATATTCTTTTAGTTTCTGGCACACCCTTTGCTATTTCCTTATTGCAAACATAATAGCCGGATGGAAAGGGGATATATGAAGCTCATTACGACAATTATAAAACCATTCAAATTAGAGGATATTCGGGAAGTTCTCTCTAATCTTGGTGTTCAGGGGTTGACCATAACAGAGGTAAAAGGATTTGGGCGTCAGAAAGGGCATGCGGAGCTTTACCGTGGAGCTGAATATAATGTCAACTTTTTACCTAAAATAAAGATAGATATTGCTGTAGCAGATGAATTAGTTGAGGAAGTAATTCATGCTATTCAGCAATCAGCTTTCACTGGAAAAGTTGGTGACGGTAAAATTTTTGTCGTTGAATTACAACAGGCTATTCGTATTAGAACAGGAGAGACTAATGATGCGGCACTGTAACTTACTGATAGAGAAGATAGATGTGAAAAAACGATTCTCAGTGGCTGCCGGTATTATGGTCAGTTGTGTACCATCATTATCTCAGGCTGCGGAAGGCGTTGCTGATAAAGCTGATAATGCTTTTATGATGATTTGTACAGTCCTTGTTCTGTTTATGACCATTCCGGGAATTGCTCTGTTTTATGGTGGCTTGCTACGGAGTAAAAACGTTTTATCGCTCATGGCTCAGGTTATGGTGAGCTTTGCTTTAGTAGGTGTGTTGTGGGTGATTTACGGTTACAGCTTGGCTTTTGAACCAGGGAATGGTTTTTTCGGTGGTTTTAGTCAAATGATGCTAAAGAATTTGGCATTCACTGACTTAAGTGGCAATTTTTATCAGCTAATTCATGTGGCATTTCAGGGTTCTTTCGCTTGTATCACTGTTGCTTTGATTGTTGGTGCATTAGGGGAGCGTATTCGCTTTTCGGCCTTGTTAATTTTTAGTGTGCTGTGGTTGACATTTTCTTACCTGCCTATGGCGCATATGGTTTGGGGCGGTGGTGTACTTTCACAGGATGGAGCATTGGATTTTGCGGGTGGTACAGTTGTTCATGTTAACGCTGCTGTAGCTGGATTAGTTGGTGCCTACTTGCTGGGAAAACGCACTGGTTTTGGGAAAGAAGCATTTAAACCACATAATTTACCGATGGTTTTCACTGGTACTGCTGTGCTCTATATTGGTTGGTTCGGTTTTAATGCGGGTTCTGCTAATGCTGCTAATGAGATAGCTGCTCTGGCATTTTTAAATACCATTGTGGCGACTGCTGCCGCCATTCTGTCATGGGTTTTTGCAGAATGGTTTTTCCGTAATAAGCCGTCTCTTCTAGGGGCATGTTCAGGCTGTATTGCTGGACTGGTTGGTATTACACCTGCTGCCGGAATGGTGGGTGTTGGTGGTGCATTAGTCATTGGTCTGATCGCTGGTTTTACCGGACTTTGGGGGGTGGTGGCGTTAAAACGATGGTTACGCGTTGACGATGTATGTGATGTATTTGGTATACACGGCGTATGTGGGATCGTAGGTTGCCTCCTGACTGGGGTTTTTACGGCTAAATCTTTGGGAGGAACCGGTCATGCAGAGGGTATAACCATGTTGGAGCAAGTTGGTATTCAGGCTTTTAGTATACTGGTTTGTGTGGTTTGGTCAGTCATTGTTGCCTTTGTTGCTTTTAAAATGGCAGAGCTGTTGGTAGGGCTACGGGTTACAGTTGAAGTTGAAAGGGAAGGGCTGGATATTAATTCTCATGGAGAGAGTGCTTATAATTAAGTTGTAATATTAAAAGGCAGCAATAAGACCATAAAATACAATGCTGGTTTCTTAATTTGCTGCCTTATTCATTTATCTGTTGCGTTTCCTAATCAGACCTTCCTGTACAGTGGAAGCAACAAGTACCCCTTCACGATTATAAATTTGTCCCCGAACAAAACCACGGGCACCGGAAGCTGATGGACTATCTATAGCATATAGTAGCCAGTCGTCTAGTTTAAACGGGCGGTGAAACCACATAGAATGGTCAATTGTTGCTATCTGAATATTTTTCTCAAGGAACCCGACACCATGTGGCTGTAATGCTGTTGGCAGAAAGTTAAAGTCGGAGGCATAGCCAAGTAGATATTGATGAATAAAAGGGTCATCAGGCATATTGCCATTACTGCGGAACCAAACATAGCGTATAGGTTCTTCTGGTGGGCAATTAAATGGACTGTGATATTTTACGGGCCTCATTTCTAGCGGGCAGGGAAAGAGAAGAATATTCTGCATCTTCTGTGGCAGTAGATGCGACATCTTTTTCACGATTTCGTTCTGAGGGATAAGTTCTTCTGGATATGGTACATCCGGCATCATATTCTGATGTTCAAAACCTTCTTCGTGACTTTGAAATGAGGCAGTCATATAAAAGATAGGTTTGCCATTTTGAATGGCACTGACTCTCCGGGCACTAAAACTTCCCCCATCACGTAGAATTTCAACATCATAGACGATAGGTTTGTGACTGTCTCCGGGGCGTAAGAAATAGCTATGGAAAGAGTTTCCCATCCGGTCATCGACAACGGTTTGTTTGGCTGCATACAGTGCCTGACCAATCACTTGCCCCCCGAAAACCTGAGGAAAACCGAGATCTTTACTTTGCCCTCGGTAAATACCTTCCTCAATTTTTTCCAATTTCATCAAATTTATCAGATTCTGTAATGACTTGCTCATAATACGCCTTTGTTTTCTATTAGGTTATCGAGAGTACAAGGGATGATTATTGTCTCATTAATATATGATTAATAAATAACTAAATTGTAAATGTTTTAAGTCCTGACAGTAGTGCAATAAAGAATATGAGATTTGTTGGTGTCTGATATTCAATTTTTTAATCTATAATCCAGATGGTTTAGATTTAATGATTTGATATTTCAATTTATTTTAATGTTTAATATATACCCTATGGATTTCAAGATGCACCGCGACGGCAAGGGAGCGAATCCCTAGGAGCATAGGTAACTATGTGGCCGGGGTGAGTGAACGCAGCCAACAAAGAGGCAACTTGAAAGATAACGGGTAGAGGTTAGTTAATAATGGAGGAATGTATATGAAGTTATGGCAACTCCCCGTTGGTGTACTACTAGCGGTTGCTTTGGTTGGGTGTAATGCTCAAGGTGCTGAGGTAGTAGATACTCAGGTGGAAAAGATTGAAAATCCAATGAAACGCTCTTTTGTTGAAGGCAATATTAATATACTACAGCGTATAGCATTGCCAGCAGATGCTGTTCTGACAGTGGCTTTATCTGATGTATCTTTGCTTGATGCACCTTCAGTTACTCTGTCTCAGAAGGTTGAGCGTTTAGGAGGGAAACAATCGCCTTTCCATTTTGTTTTGCCTTATCAATCAGACAAAATTAAGCCGGGTGCACGCATTGTTGTCAGTGCTTCTGTTTCGCTGCATAGTCGATTGATGTTTGTTACAGATACAGCGTATGAAGTGATTAATAATGGGAAGACTAAAAATATCGAAATTACGTTGAAAGCTGTTAGATAATACATTTCCTTAATTGTATTCACTTGTGATGTGCAATAAATCAGCATTCGGGCCTGCTTGTCTTGCTATTTGAGTAGGTATGAATGATAATGGCGCCGCTTTGAAGTTAAAGCAACACGTCACAATGGGGGCTCTGTTGGTTCTCCCGCAACGCTAACTTGTTAACTTGGTCAGGTCCGGAAGGAAGCAGCCATAGCAGGGGATGTGTGTGCCGGGATGTCGCTGGCAGAGCCCTCGCCAATTTTCATTGATAACCTAAATACATAGATGATCTAAATAAGCCGATAGCACTTTACCGGCTCGGATCACTTTCTATCTGATAAAGACTATTTTAGTTTAGCGAACGTATTTCCATACTGAAGGTGGAATTCTATCATACAGTTTATTCATGGTCAGCTCAGCTAGGCGGTGATCCGCAGCAGAGTAGAATAGTTCAAGTTCATCTCCTGAAAGTTCATATTTGTTCTTTTCAATCACACGTTCTAGTGTATCAATCGTGGTGCATTTTCTTAAACGCATCAGATAATCAGTTTTAGTCATAATCGCCTTTCTTATTTAACATATATAAAAAATTATTGAGGGAAATATTCAGTCAAATTTTGCTCAAGGAACAACTTAAATCCTGTAACAGGACGCTGATTGAGCGTTCATTAGTTTTTACCATTCCACAAGTCTGGAAACGCTAATCTTAATTTGTTTCCAAGATATTTGTAAGTATATGTATTATCAATACATTTATCAATTCAAGAGAGAAGGTTGAAATCATCAGAATATTTTATTTTAAAGTACTAAACGAAAGTTGATATGTATTCGTTCTATTTGTTTAGCTCTAAATTATTCTGAGATGTAAAAATTATTTTCACAACCAGTCTCATCTCTGTGTACTTTGCACTAGACGTACCTCTTGCCTTAGATTCTCACATAAGCATTTTAATTCATCAATATTATGTCATCTTGAGTGAATATTCATCCATGCTATGTCGCTCTTCCTGTATATGCCATTACTTAATTTTTTGAGTTAAACACTAAGCATATACACGTATTATAAAATTTTTTTCGAGAGATTATTATTATGTATCTATAATCGTTCTTTGGGATTATTTATCTTTTTTACAGATAGCTCTGATTTTCTTCTGGTAAATCAGGATCAGCTCTTAACAAAAACTCATACCTTAACTCAATAAACTATAAATATCGGCTAGTATGTGTGAGTTAATATGTAGGTTTATATAAAACAGTATTACCCTCAGATACCAGTAACGGCAGATTATAGCCTGATGGCTACAATAATCAATGAATATAACATCATTATTACATAAGTCACTATGTGCTGGTATTGTTTTTTGTCATTTAGTGTAAAAAAAGATAAAGTAATTTTTGTCCGACAACTTTCATATTAATTTTATTAAAGTCACTAATGCTTGGATTTTTAAAGCTATTTTATACTCATAAGTGGTGATCATAATTAAATTTAAACAAAATTACTTAAAGATTAAGCGGATAGGTTAATGATCAGAATCTTGCCAGATGGAAGCAACTATTATATTAAGAAGGCCGATTTGACGGCCTTCTGGTTATTGTTGGTAGCATTTAATGAGATTCTGATGCGGGTTCAATCTCCTCCGCTTTCTTACTGAAACGTCGCCTTATAACCACGAAGAATACTGGCACGAAAAAGATTGCTAGCGAGGTTGCTGCAATCATTCCGCCTAATACCCCAGTACCCACCGCGTTTTGAGAGCCAGAACCTGCACCATTACTCAGTACTAGGGGAATAACACCTAACATAAATGCTAGTGATGTCATTAGGATTGGGCGAAGACGCATTCTTACCGCATCTAGCGTAGCTTCTATCAACCCTTTGCCTTCTTTTTCCATCAGATCCTTAGCGAATTCAACGATGAGTATCGCGTTCTTCGCCGACAACCCGATAGTGGTTAATAAGCCAACTTTAAAATAAACATCGTTATCCAAACCGCGGAATGTTGTTGCCAACAAGGCCCCAACAATACCCAATGGTACTACTAACATAACTGAGAATGGAATTGACCAGCTTTCATATAGTGCTGCCAGACAGAGGAATACCACTATCAACGATAATGCATACAGAGCTGGAGCCTGATTACCGGATAGGCGTTCTTGATAGGACATACCTGTCCAATCGAAACCGATCCCATTCGGTAGCTTGGATGCCAGCTCTTCCATCAGGGCCATTGCATCGCCGGTACTTTTACCTGGAGCTGCTTCACCCAGAATTTCCATTGATGGTAAACCGTTGTAACGTTCCAGACGTGGTGAGCCGTAGGTCCAGGGTTCTTTGGATGTATCTATAAAGGCAGAAAATGGAACCATTTCACCTTGTTTGTTACGGACATACAGCTTGTAGATATCACTTGGCAACATACGATAAGGTGCTTCCGACTGAACGTAAACTTTTTTGACGCGACCGCGATCAATAAAGTCGTTCACATAGTTACTACCAAACATCGTGCTGAGTGTTGAGTTAATATCAGCAATGGAAACACCGAGAGCTTCAGCTTTTTCCTGATCAATTCTGAGCCGATATTGAGGTGTATCTTCCTGACCATTAGGACGAACACCTACTAACATATCTGGATGCTGTTGTATCATGCCAAGTAATTGGTTACGAGCTTCTGTCAGTTTGTCATGTCCAAGGTTTGCTTTATCAATTAATTCAAAATCAAAGCCGGTTGCTGAACCTAACTCTACAATTGCCGGGATGTTAAACGCAAAAACCATACCTTCTTTGATTTTCTGGAAGTGAGCGCTAGCCCTGGCAACAATAGCAGGTACTTTGTTTTCAACGCCAGGACGTTCACTCCAGTCTTTCAGGCTTATAAAGCCTAACCCAGTGTTTTGCCCTTGACCACTAAAACCAAAGCCGCTGACGGTAAATACAGAAACCACACGATCTTTTTCTTCTGTATTGAAGTAATCGCTTATTTTATCCAGAACTTTCTCTGTTTGTTCCTGTGTCGCCCCCGCAGGTAATTGAACCATTGTCAGCAATACTCCCTGATCTTCTTCAGGAAGAAAGGAAGATGGTAAACGCGTGAACATGACAGCCATACCAGCCACCAGGAATACATAAATTACCAGATAACGGCCTGTATTGCGTAGAATACGACCAACACTGTCAGTATAGTGGTGGGTACTTTTGTCAAATATGCGGTTGAACCAGCCAAAGACGCCGGTCTGCTTACCGTGGCTACCTTTGGCAATGGGTTTCAACATAGTGGCACATAGAGCTGGTGTCAGGATTAAGGCTACCAGCACAGAGAGTACCATTGCAGATACGATAGTAATCGAGAATTGACGATAAATTGCACCGGTTGAACCGCCGAAGAAGGCCATTGGGATAAATACAGCAGACAGCACCATTGCAATACCAACCAAGGCGCTTTGGATTTGTCCCATTGATTTCCTGGTTGCTTCTTTTGGCGATAGACCTTCTTCCTGCATAACACGTTCAACGTTTTCTACAACAACAATGGCATCATCTACCAGTAAGCCAATGGCAAGAACCATAGCAAACATGGTTAATGTATTTATTGAATAGCCAAATGTAGCGAGTATCGCAAATGTTCCTAAGAGTACGACTGGAACCGCAATGGTTGGAATGAGTGTTGCGCGGAAATTTTGGAGAAATAGGTACATTACCACGAACACTAGCATAATTGCTTCAACCAGTGTTTTTACCACTTCGTTAATAGAGATTTTAACGAATGGTGTGGTGTCATATGGATAGACAATTTTCAGCCCGTGAGGGAAGAAAGGTTCCATATTTTTTAGTGCTTCTTTTACTGCTTTGGATGTATCCAAAGCGTTAGCGCCTGTCGCTAGTTTGACACCGATACCCGCAGCAGGTTTACCGTTATAGCGGGCAATGATGTTGTAGCTTTCTGCACCTAGTTCCACGTTTGCTACATCTTTCAGACGGACTTGAGAACCGTCAGTATTGACGCGCAGGAGAATATTACTGAACTCTTCTGGTGAGGTTAGACGTGTTTGAGCAATGATCGAAGCATTCAGGCGTTGACCTGGAACGGGAGGAGTTCCCCCTAATTGACCGGCGGCTATTTGGTTATTTTGCGCTTTGATTGCATTTATTACATCTAAAGTCGTCATTTTGTAGTTAACGAGCTTGTCAGGATTTAACCAGATACGCATGGCATACTGGTTACCGAAAAGCATTGTGTCACCTACACCGGTTACGCGACTTAAAGGGTCCTTGACAGTTGCACCAACATAATCAGAGATATCGTCCTGTGACATGGAACCATCTTCAGAGATGAATCCGGCAACCATTAGGAAAGAGGTTGTGGACTTATCTACACGTATCCCTTGCTGTTGTACTTCTTGTGGTAACAGAGGCATAGCGAGTTGCAGCTTGTTTTGCACCTGTACCTGTGCAATGTCGGGGTTAGTACCTGCTTCAAAGGTTAGTGTGATATTCATGTTTCCAGCAGAATCACTGTCGGAAGACATATAAACCAGGTTGTCGATACCATTCATGTTCTGTTCGATAACCTGAGTAACTGTGTTTTGTACAGTGGTGGCATCTGCGCCGGGATAAGTTGCAGCGATAGAAATCGCCGGTGGTGCGATAGTAGGGTATTGCGCCACGGGTAATTTCATAATTGCCAGCAGCCCAGCCAGCATGGTGATAATTGCGATTACCCATGCAAAGATTGGCCGATCTATAAAAAACTTAGGCATGAATCACCGACTCCTAAATTAAGACTTTTTCGCAGGTTCAGTTTGGTTCGCAGCAGATTTTGCATTTAAGTCTACTTCTGCTGCTTTAACCGGGATGCCGGGTTTAATTTTTTGCAAACCAGTAACAATGACCCGATCACCTGCTTTCAGACCGGAAGTTACTAGCCATTTATCACCAATAGCTTGGTTAGCGGTGATAACGCGTGGTTCGACTTTTTCGTCTGCACCAACCACCATGACAGTAGCTTCACCACGAGGTGTACGGGTAACTCCTTGTTGAGGAACGAGTATTGAATCCCGGCGAATACCCTCTTCCAGTTTTGCTCGAACAAACATGCCTGGCAGTAACTCTTCATTTGGATTAGGGAATATTGCACGGATAGTGATAGAGCCTGTTGTTTCATCTACAGCGATATCAGAGAATTCCAAATAGCCTGTTTCACTGTAATTTTTACCATTCTCCATGATCAGGTGAACTTTAGCCTTACTGTCCCCTTTCTGCACAACACCTTTGGCGATTTCACTTTTAAGGCGCAGATAATCATCACTTGACTGAGTGACATCCACATAAATTGGATCTAGTTGTTGAACAGTTGTCAGTGCTGTTGGTTGACCAACAGAAACAAGAGCGCCTTCAGTTATAGTCGATTTGCCGGAACGACCACTAATCGGCGCTGTAACTTTGGTATATGCCAAATTGATACGGGCAGTCTCTACAGCCGCTTTTGCTGCCTGTACTATAGCGTTCGCTTGAGCATAGTCAGCGCTGGCTTTATCAAATTCCTGTTGACTAACATAGTTTGTACCTAACAGCGACTTATATCGGTTCACTGTCAAGCGTGTGATCTCTGCATTAGCTTGAGCTTTTGCCAAATCAGCTTTAGCACTGTCATAGGTAGCCTGGTAAGTTGCTGGATCTATCTGATATAAAGATGTGCCTGCTTTTACATCGCTACCTTCTTTATAATTTCGTTTCAGAATTATACCACTTACTTGTGGACGAACTTCTGCAATGCGGAAGGCTGACGTTCGGCCTGGAAGTTCTGTCGTGACCATCAGAGGTTCATTTTTCAGCGTCACGATACCGACTTCAGGAGCCTGTTGATTCCCAGCAGCTTGCTGAGAGTCTTTGTCGTTACATCCTGAAAGAGCTAAGCTGCCTGAGAATACCAGTATTGTAGCCAGAGGCAAAACTCCCCTGTTTATTCGCATAAGTAAACCTCAATATTTTTAGATGTTGACCCTTCAATCCGTAAAACCATTACTCCATTAATAACAGCATGCTATAATACAAACATACGTGAATGTATGTAAATCCATTTTAGGTTAAAATTAGAGTGTATGGCACGAAAAACTAAACAACAGGCTGAGGAGACCCGGCAACAGATTATAGACGCAGCTATAAAAGAGTTTTCTGAGCGCGGTGTCTCTGCTACTTCACTGACAGATATTGCCACAACGGCCGGCGTAACCCGAGGGGCAATTTACTGGCACTTTAAAAATAAAGTAGACCTGTTTTCCGAAGCCTGTAGAATAACAGATTCTAAGATTGACGAATTAGAAAAAGAGTATCAAGCAAAATATCCTAATAATCCACTCCTGATTTTAAGAACTTTAATCATCCATATCCTGACGTCGGTCATTGACGATCCGAAAAACCGGCTATTAATGGAGATTTTTTTCCACAAATGTGAGTTTGTTGGTGAAATGTCTGCCTTGGTGGAAGTCCGTCAGGAGCTGTGTGTTGCAGACTATGTTCGTATTGAAGAGTCTCTTTCTAGTTGTATTGCATCAGGCCAGCTTCCTTATAATCTTCATCTGCGGCGAGCGGCTATCATGTTAAGAGGATTGATAACGGGCTTGCTGGAAAACTGGTTATTTGCGCCAGATAGTTTTGATATTCAGAAAGAAGCGGAGTCGTTAGTAGATAGTTTTATCGATATGCTTAAATATAGTGAGCATATGAAAGTTGCTGAAAAATGAAGAACCAGAATAATAGAGGTGAATTCTATTTTGGTAATTGCTAACAATGTGGCTAATGGCAAAAAATCATTATCTTATGCTCTTTGTTTATCTGCTGCTATATAAGAGATGAGACAGAGAAACTAAGTTGAAAATATTTCTAATATCAGATGCTGTTGCCGGTTTTGTTAGGGAAGAGGTCAAAGAAAAGCTATAACTTAAGGTAAATTTTTAAGATTCTGACTGTATAAAATGTACTGATTAAATTTAGAAGGGTGAAACAGGAGCTTGTGATATCAGCAAGTTGGAACTGGTTGATAACGCCTGAAATCAGTATATTGATTGAATTTTCCCTACGGATTCTGTAGACAGACACAGTGCTAAGTAGGAGTAGTGTTAAGTTGCTGGCTGCAATGTTAAGAGATAACCATCTATGTTGGAAATACGAAATGTGACGCATGCCTATGGCGAGCGAGTAATATTGAAAGAGTTAAATTTGCAGCTTAAGGAAAAACGGATTGCCATCATAGGTAGTAACGGTTGTGGCAAAAGTACATTTGCACGTTTTCTTAATGGATTATTGGTACCGAAAAGTGGTGATGTTTTGGTGGATGGTTTGAACACCAGAACAGAGGGTAAGGCGATCCGACGTAAGGTTGGTTTCGTATTCCAGAATCCTGACAATCAGATCGTTTTTCCAGTCGTTGAGGAGGATTTGGCCTTTGGAATGAAAAATCTCGGTTTTACCAAGGACAAGATTCGGCAAAGAACGCAGGAAGCTCTTTCTCGGTATGATTTACTTCAATTTAGGGAGCATCCTGCCCATCTTTTAAGTGGTGGTCAGAAACAACTCCTTGCGATTTCTGGTGTCCTTGTGATGGAGCCCGATTACATTATTTTCGATGAGCCTACAACCTTGTTGGATTTACGAAACAAGCGCCGTGTTGCTGAAGCAATCGATAACTTATCTCAAACTGTGATTGTAGTTTCTCATGACCTTGATTTTTTGGCGGGATTTGATCGTGTTCTGGTTTTTGATGATGGTCGCGTTGTTGTTGATGACATACCCTCTATTGCTATTCCTGAATACGTAAGGATGATGTTATGAGCCTGTCTGGGTATGACCCTGGTTCATCATTTGTACATAGAATTAGCCCGGGGCTTAAAATTATTGCTTTGGTCATTCTGGGAACATTACTTTTCGTTATTCCACGTATCGATCTCTCTGTTGCAGCGTTGGCGTGCATAGTACTTTTATACTTATTAGCCAGAATCTCATTAAAAACTGCTTGGATGCAATTACGGCCAGCGCTATGGATCTTAGTACTTATTTTTATAGTCCAATTGCTTCTACACCACTGGACCGCAGGTGTACTTGTGGTAGTTCGTCTTGTCTCACTTTTATTGCTGGCCTCACTTGTCACTCTTACTACTCGCTCTTCTGATATGATCGACGCTTTGGAAAAGGGCCTTAGGTGGTTGTACTATCTTGGCATCAATCCTGGAAAAGTGAGTTTGGCTCTATCGCTTGCTTTACGGTTTATCCCTGTTCTGGCGTCAATTACAGAAGAAGTACGGGAGGCGCAGAAAGCAAGAGGTCTCGATAAGAGTGTCATTGCAATTGCAGTTCCTGTTATTGTGCGAATGCTCAAAATGGCAGACGATATTTCTGCTGCTATTGAAGCTCGGTCCTATGATCCAGGATTTGACAGAAATAAATCAAGCAGCAAGTAAAGCAGGGGTTGTGGCTTTATCGAAAAGAAAGGGGGATTAAATGTCTACCAAAGATATTGTTTATATAGCACTATTTGCCTCTCTAACCGTAGCACTGGGTTTATTTCCGCCACTGACACTTCCCGTTGTGGGCGTTCCGATAACAGCGCAGTCAATGGGAGCAATGCTTGCTGGTGCCATCATTGGTGCGAAACGGGGTGGATTAGCACTGTTGCTCTTTTGTGTGTTTGTTTCCGTTGGATTACCGGTAATGTCTGGAGGGAGGGGAGGATTGAGTGTATTTCTCAGTCCAAGTGGTGGTTTTATTTTGTCATGGCCGATTGCCGCTTTTGTCATCGGCTATTTGTATGAGAAGAATCTTGCAAAACTGAATACCTTTAAAGAAGCTGTATTTCTTGTCTTTGGCGGCATTATGGTTGTTTATGTCATCGGTATCCCGTGGATTGCCTTATTTGCTAATATCAGCATTCGGCAAGCAGCCGTAGGTTCAATTGGGTTCATACCGGGAGATATTATCAAAATCGTACTGGTTATTTTGATTGCGAAGACGGTCCGTCGGGCTTACCCTACTCTTGAACCGCGTTCTTAAGTGTCATCATTGTGTTTATTATGGACCAGACGACTGGACGATAACCTTCAGCGGTAACTTAAAGATATAATGTCAGTTAATTGTAGTTTTTCTGCATATCACGACATTTCCCTCGTGATAATTGTTACAACATATAAAATAGCGGTAGGGTAGGAAAAAGTGCTCTTAATGTTCAACTTCCAGATATCTTACTGAAATACTATTACGACCATAAAATCAACTTTTTCTCATTTAATACACCGATGAAGGAGCCTGTTGCAATGCGATTGCTGCTTGCAGGCAGGATAATATGAGGGTTACTGGTGTTGAAAATGACGACAGAGCCAACTTGAGGTCGGAAAGTGAAAGACTCACAATCAACCAATAAAGCACGATCATACGGTTTGTACGTTTTATCAACGACAGTACTCTTGAATGGTTGGTTATAGATCACGGTTTCTCCTCCCTGAGAGGGAGATAAAATATAGAGGTTCCAGGCAAGTTGAGTCGATATATCTCCGACGACTAAATTTCCTTTCGCAAAAGTAGGTGCGTAGTCCACATGTAGATCCGAACCACCGGAGATAATCCGGACGATACCGGCAAAATAGGGGCCAAATCCCGGTTCTTCAGCGACCGAAATGCTGAAATTTGTATCGTGATTGATATATCGTATGAACCGAGCAACTGGATCAAAAGCTTGATTGATAATTTGGGTGAGATCTTGTTCAGCTACGCTAACTTGAGCGAAATATTGCTCTTTTGGTCGATTACGGTAATGAGCGAGTGGATTTCCTAAATAAGACCCCGGCCTTCCAAACTCATATGGCTTTGCCTTCATGCTCAGTATTGCAGACGAAAGCTGTTCTGCTTCTTCTTTAGTTGCAAAATTATCTATCATCGCTGCTGGAATCTTGTTATCTATGATTGCCTGCAAGCTTTCTGATGATAATTTGACAAGCTCGTTTGATACCCACCGTGACGACATAGTAGTCGATTCCTAGCCGATTTTCTTTATATTAGAAAAACTGATCTATTGATGGTCAGTATTAATCATATAGCATTGATTGTATAAAAATGCAACATCTGATCACATTCGGGAGCGCAATAATGACAATATCTCTGAGAGGTCATCACCTTTTGTGTATTCTTACCTACGCAGGCAACGGATATTCCCCTGATTTTGTTGAAAATTATAATAGGATTATTCCTCGAATTCGGGATGAAGATATTCTGATTGTGGCAGGGCCGGATGACATATGTATCCCTTTGCTTGGAGAAGACAAACCTCATTGTTTTGGCGAGAGTGTTATTGTCCGGGATGGTCGAGCTTTGGAAGCCATTGGTTCTCTTATGGGCCGATCAGTTGAGGTAGGTTATACGTTGAGGCTTGATGAAACCTATTTAGAACGGGCTCGATGGGCTTTTAATCGCGGGATTATAAGAGCCGCTTGTGTAGGTTGTGAATGGGAACCGCTTTGCACTCGAATTGCTGCGGATGATTATTCTTCAACGTTTCTTAAACGAAATAGTGGAAAAAGCGAGTGAGGATATAAAGCCGTTTGAAATTTTGCAAAGGCTGATATTGATATGAATGTATGACCACATACTTAAGACAAATGTGAATCTCTTATAGTATCGATCAGGGTATCTATTAAGGTGTTGAAGTAAATGGCTCAATACTCCTTTGTCGACGGTGATTGCTTCGCTAATTTTGCTTGATAGTCGTGTTTGACTATTTCCAGTGCGGCGAGGGCGATTTCAGGAGTGATTTCATTGCATTCCAGTAAATAGATCAGATCAACAGCAAGTTGAACTTCGGGTGGTGCATGTTCGACGGACATAAAACATTCCTCATCTGAATCGTTAGTCCATGTTCTCTTTGTATTCGATTGATTTTTCAATTCGCGTCAGAGATTGACGGCAACGTGCTAGCCTTCCGGCTAATGCCGCGATCTCTTTCTGTATTTTTTGTTGATGACTAAGTGTAGTTTGTTGATTCAATTTTAGCTCTCTATCATTGATCATTGCGAGTAGACGGCGTTCATAATCCTGATGTTCAGCCAGTTTGTGATACAGGTCAGTAGCTTGTTGTTTATGTTCAAATCGGCTCTCTTTTTTTCTCAATGACTGGGTGGACAACTCGCGCTTTAATGCCTCTATTTGGGCAACTAGGCGTTCAGTTAGAAATGCGACCTGTTCGGTTCGGTGATCCTGAACACACTCTTTGAGTTGTTCCATGTTGTGCCTGACTTCTTGTAGATAGCCCCGGAGTTTATCGCTATGTCGGTTAAATAAAGCCTGATCAAACCGGGCAGAAGAGAATGGCGTGTCAGCTAATGGCGCTATCTCTTCCGCCAGTATATCGACCTGTTTTTCGAGTAAATTTAATAACGGCTGTGTATTCATTTATACCCTAAAATAGTTATGTCTTGCGAAGCAGAATTAATCTGGGACGACAAAAAGTAGGCTGATGCGTGTTCATCAGTTGCTTTTTTCTATCAGTTTACATAGATTTTAGAACCTCCGTGTTCTACTCATCATTGGCCCGATTATGACCGCAAACGCGCAGCAACTGCAATTTATTAAAGACAGCATTGAAACGATTCCTGATTACCCGAAACCAGGGATTCTTTTTCGTGATATTACTACTTTATTGGATAACCCTCTTGCCTACCAAATGACAATTGATCTTCTGGTAGCGCGATATCAGGACAAAGGCATTACAAAAGTTGTTGGCACAGAAGCTCGCGGTTTTCTGTTTGGCGCTCCGGTTGCGTTACGTCTTGGTGTTGGTTTTGTTCCTGTTCGTAAAGCGGGCAAACTACCTCGGGAAACATTGAGTGAAACGTACGATCTAGAGTATGGCGCTGATAAGTTGGAAATGCATAAAGATAGCGTAAAAGAAAACGATAAGGTGTTGGTTATTGATGATTTGCTGGCAACGGGGGGAACGGTTGAAGCCACTGTTCGTTTAATCCGTCGCTTAGGCGGTGAAGTTTTTGAAGCGGCCTTTATTATTGGTTTGCTTGGTTTAGGCGGTGCTGAGCGTCTGCAAAAACAAGGTGTAAGTAGTTTTACTCTACTTGAATTCCCAGATCATTAATCTACTTATTTTCGTATTACTAACATATCGGCCTCGCTGTCTGTAGTGAGGCTGTGTTAGCATGGTACCCAACTGTATTCGATTTTCCCGGTATCAATGAGCTATCAGGTACTTGCCCGTAAGTGGCGCCCACAAATATTTTCTGATGTCATTGGTCAGGAATATATCCTGACTGCGTTGGCTAATGGTCTTGCCCACGGTCGGCTTCATCACGCCTACTTATTTTCTGGCACGAGAGGTGTCGGGAAAACAACGATCGCCCGTTTGTTTGCCAAAGGGCTAAATTGTGAAACGGGTATTACTGATGAGCCTTGTGGTAAATGTGTTAATTGCCTTGAAATTGAACAGGGGCGATTTGTCGATTTAATTGAAATTGATGCGGCTTCCCGTACCAAAGTCGAAGACACGCGTGAATTGCTAGATAACGTGCAATATGCTCCGGCTCGTGGGCGTTTTAAAGTCTACCTGATTGATGAAGTGCATATGCTTTCCCGCCACAGCTTCAATGCGTTATTGAAAACGTTGGAAGAGCCGCCTGAGCATGTGAAATTTCTACTGGCAACGACTGATCCGCAAAAATTGCCAGTGACCATTCTTTCCCGTTGCTTGCAGTTCCATCTCAAATCGCTGGATATTGGTCAAATAAGCGATCAGCTTGAACGTATTCTTAAAGCTGAACATATAGAGAGTGACAGCCGTGCTCGTCAGCTATTGGCTCGCGCTGCTGATGGCAGCATGCGTGATGCGTTGAGTCTAACAGATCAGGCTATTGCTATCGGGCAGGGCCAGGTAACAGCCGAAATAGTTAGCTTGATGCTAGGAACATTAGATGATGAGCAACCGTTATCAATTATTGAAGCATTGATTCGAGCTGATGGTCAGCAGGTTATGGCATTGGTGGAACAAGTTGCTTCACGTGGTGCTGACTGGGAAGATTTGTTGGTAGAGATCCTTTCATTGCTACATCGGATTGCAATGCTCCAACTATTACCTTCCCAACCAGAGATCGTTTCTTCATCGATTGAAGGTCGTTTGCGCATATTGGCAAAAGCTATTTCACCGGAAGATTTGCAACTTTATTATCAAACTTTGCTGATTGGTCGTAGGGACTTGCCGTATGCACCGGAGCGCAGGATGGGGGTTGAAATGGCTCTGTTCAGAGCTTTGGCATTTCATCCCAAAAAAGTTATTGAAGAGGTTGCTGCGCCGGTGGTAAATCCTGCGGTTATACCATCAGTTACAACACCAGTTACAGCACAGCCGAAACATAAACAGAGTGATCAGGGGGATGTGCCACCTGCTAATGATATTAATGAACCGGCACAATTGGATAGAACTTCTCCGTCGCAACCTCAGATACCTCAGGCGCTTTCATCAAGCCCAACCGCGCAGTTGCTGAAAGCAAGGAGTGTGTTATCCCGACAACAAGAGCAAGCGCCAGCAAAAAAGCCTGAATCGGCTACGTCGGTTAAGATGAAGTCAGCAACTTCAACACTGGAACGGCTTGCCGTAGTGTCAGGGCAGCGACCTCAGTCATCAATAGATAAAAAACAGGAAAACAAACCTGAGAAAAAAGAAGCTTACCGTTGGCGTGCCAAGAATATTGAGGAGAAAACAGAAACTCATGTGGCTACACCAAAGGCTTTAAGAACAGCTTTGGAACATGAGAAAACACCGGAGCTGGCAGAGAAATTAGCGGAAGAATCTAAACAGAGAGATGAATGGGCCGCAGAAGTTGGTAAACTTAAAATTCCTAAACTGGTGCAACAATTGGCATTAAATGCGTTCAAAGAGCAGATTAGTGCAAATAATATCCGTTTACACCTACGTTCGAGCCAGCGTCACCTTAATTCCGCTTTCGCACAAAAATCATTAGCGGGGGCTTTGAGCGAGTTGTATGGCGCAACGGTTGAATTCAGCATTATTGAAGATGATAATCCTGCGGAGAAAACTCCACTGGAGTGGCGACAAGCCATTTATGAAGAGAAATTGGCACAAGCTCGCCAATCAATTATTGCGGATAAAACTATTCAAACATTGCGGCAGGTATTTGATGCTGAATTGGATGAAGAGAGTATCCGACCGGTTTAACCATGCTGCAATCTGTACCTTGTTGTACGATGTAGCCATAGCGAAGAGAGAAATCTATGTTTGGTAAAGGTGGTTTGGGCAATTTGATGAAACAGGCCCAGCAAATGCAGGACAAAATGCAGAAAATGCAAGAAGAGATCGCCAATCTGGAAGTGACGGGTGAATCGGGTGCAGGTCTGGTTAAAGTGACTATCAATGGTGCCCATAATTGCCGTCGTGTTGAGATCGATCCAAGCCTGATGGAAGATGACAAAGAGATGCTGGAGGACCTGATTGCTGCTGCATTCAACGACGCAGCTCGTCGTATTGAAGAGACTCAGAAAGAGAAAATGGCAAGTGTTTCCAGTGGGATGCAACTGCCGCCAGGCTTTAAGATGCCATTCTGATGCAAACCAGTCCTCTCCTTGAATCCTTGATGGAAGCATTACGCTGTTTACCAGGGGTTGGCCCTAAATCTGGGCAGCGGATGGCTTTTCATCTGCTACAGCGCGATCGCAGTGGTGGAATGCGTTTGGCTCAGGCATTGACCAGAGCGATGTCAGAAATTGGACACTGCAAATATTGCCGGACTTTTACCGAGCAGGAACAGTGCACGATTTGTGCTAATCCACGCCGTCAACAAAATGGTCAAATCTGTGTGGTTGAAAGCCCTGCGGATATTCATGCTATTGAACAAACTGGGCAGTTTGCCGGGCGTTACTTTGTATTGATGGGGCATTTATCCCCATTAGATGGTATTGGCCCAATGGATATTGGTTTAGATCGTCTTGAGGATCGGCTCGCCACTGAAGAGATTTCAGAGGTGATTCTGGCGACTAATCCGACAGTAGAGGGAGAGGCCACTGCCAATTATATCGCAGAGATATGCGTTCAATACGGTGTAACAGCAAGTCGTATTGCTCATGGCGTACCAGTTGGTGGTGAACTTGAGATGGTAGATGGTACAACATTGTCTCATTCAATTGCCGGGCGGCAGAAGATTACTTATTGATTTTCTGTTAGTGCCTTACGGTTTTGACCGAATAGTGTTGTAACCAGATTAGAGCAAATCGTAAAGGTTTTGAGGCGCTACATTTATGTGGCGCATGCCTTTTAGTTCATTATTGCTATGATCAAAAGTTACTTCATAATTCTTTTGGATAATCAAACTTGAAATTCAACTTATTTATCCCCATCTGCATATCATCGTCTGATTTTGTCTGTCTGAACTGGATTTAGATTGAGGTAATAAATGAGTATGAAAGGTCAGGAAACCCGTGGATTTCAGTCTGAAGTAAAACAACTTCTGCAATTAATGATCCATTCACTCTATTCCAATAAAGAGATTTTCCTTCGTGAGCTAATCTCAAACGCTTCCGATGCTGCTGACAAATTACGTTTCCGCGCATTATCTGTTCCAGAACTTTATGAAAATGATGGTGAACTACGCGTTCGTCTTTCTTTTGATAAAGAAAAGAGAAGCATCACGATCAGTGATAATGGCATTGGAATGACTCGTGATGAAGTTATCGATAACCTTGGAACAATCGCTAAATCAGGAACAAAAGCTTTTCTGGAATCTATTGGTTCAGATCAGGCTAAAGACAGCCAGTTAATTGGTCAGTTTGGTGTTGGGTTTTACTCTGCATTTATTGTGTCTGATAAAGTCACTGTACGTACTCGTGCGGCTGGCGCTTCAATTGATCAGGGCGTATTTTGGGAGTCTGCCGGAGAAGGCGATTACACGGTTGCTGATATTGAAAAAGAGACGCGCGGTACAGAGATCACCCTTCATTTACGTGAAGGAGAAGATGAATTCCTGAATGACTGGCGTTTGCGTTCTGTTATTAGTAAATACTCTGACCATATTGCTTTGCCGGTTGAAATTGAAACCAAAAACAAGAGCGAAGAAGAGGGTGAAGAGGATACAGTAACTTGGGAAAAGATTAATAAAGCTCAAGCTTTGTGGACTCGTGGTAAATCTGAAATTACAGATGAAGAGTACAAAGAGTTCTACAAACATATTTCTCATGATTTTTCTGATCCGCTGATCTGGAGCCATAACCGCGTAGAAGGTAAACAGGAATATACTAGCATGCTCTATATTCCGTCTCAGGCTCCGTGGGATATGTGGAACCGTGAGCATAAGCACGGCCTGAAATTGTATGTCCAGCGAGTGTTTATTATGGATGATGCGGAACAGTTTATGCCGAACTATTTACGCTTTGTCCGTGGCCTGATTGACTCCAACGACTTGCCGCTGAATGTTTCCCGTGAAATTTTACAAGATAATTCTATTACCCGTAATTTACGTAATGCATTGACCAAACGTGCATTACAGATGCTGGATAAACTGGCGAAAGATGATGCAGAAAAGTACCAGCAATTCTGGCAACAGTTTGGTCTGGTAATGAAAGAAGGTCCGGCAGAGGATAGTACCAATAAGGAAACTATCGCTAAATTGCTGCGTTTTGCTTCTACTCATAATGATAGCTCGGCACAGACAGTTTCTCTGGAAGAGTATGTTAGCAGGCTGACCGAAGGTCAGGATAAGATCTACTACATCACCGCAGACAGTTACGCTGCGGCGAAAAACAGTCCTCATTTGGAGCTGTTCCGTAAAAAAGGTATTGAAGTTCTGTTGCTGTCAGAGCGCATTGATGAATGGATGATGGGATACCTCACTGATTTTGATGGTAAAAAATTCCAGTCAGTCAGTAAAGCCGATGAGTCCCTGGATAAACTGGCAGATGAAAACAAAGCCGAGCAGGAAGAAATTGAAAAGCAACTGGAACCGTTTGTTGAGCGTGTGAAAACACTGCTTGGTGATCGCGTGAAAGAGGTTAAATTGACTCACCGTCTGACTGATACTCCAGCAATTGTGACAACAAATGCGGATGAAATGAGCACGCAGATGGCGAAATTGTTTGCTGCGGCTGGTCAACAAGTGCCGGATGTTAAGTACAATTTTGAACTGAATCCTGATCATCAGTTGGTAAAACTGGCTGCTGATATCAGTGATGAGGCTCAATTTGCGGATTGGATTGAACTGTTGCTTGATCAGGCATTGTTTGCCGAACGTGGCACATTAGAAGACCCAAATCAGTTTATTCGCCGTATGAATCAGTTGCTATTGTCTGAAAAAGCTTGATTTAACTATATTTCTTGATAACGATTGTAAACCACGCCTCTAATAATAAGATGGGGCGTGGTTTATTTTTACAGAAAAATATCACGAAATCGTTTACCTGTTTCCTTGAGCGAACCCCATGCTAAATGGTATGGTGATTCGTTTTCTGAAAATATAAAAACTAACTAGCAAGGGGATTTACGCAATGCGTATTATTCTGCTGGGCGCTCCGGGCGCCGGTAAAGGGACTCAGGCGCAATTCATCGTGGAGAAATATGGGGTCCCTCAAATTTCTACTGGCGATATGTTGCGTACTGCGGTTAAGGCTGGCACAGAATTGGGTTTAAAAGCGAAAGCGCTGATGGATCATGGTAAGCTGGTTACTGATGAACTGGTTATTGCTTTGGTCAAAGAGCGTATCAAACAAGATGACTGCCGCAATGGTTTCTTGTTGGATGGGTTCCCTCGTACGATTCCCCAAGCTGATGCAATGAAAGAAGCGGGGATTAATGTTGATTATGTCCTGGAATTCGATGTTCCTGATGAACTGATTATTGAACGTATCATTGGGCGCCGTATACATGTGCCATCTGGCCGTGTTTATCACATCAAATTTAATCCGCCGGCAGTGGAGAACAAGGATGATGTGACGGGTGAAGAGTTGACCGTTCGTAAAGACGATAACGAAGATATCGTGCGTAAACGTTTAGTTGAATATCATCAACAGACAGCACCTTTAGTATCCTACTATCAAAAAGAAGCAGAGGCAGATTATACCAAATATTTTAGAATTGATGGTACTCGTAAGGTATCTGAGATTAGTGAAGAATTATCTAAAATTTTGGATTAATCAACCTGAATGATTCTTAGAAGGCGACTAATAAGTCGCCTTATCTTATATTATTTATTTACTGTATCAGGTAAATTAGTCGGTTTTTCCTCATTGTTTTCGTATATAAACATGATTTTCATCTGTACTTTATTATGCTAGGGTTTTCACCAGCGAAACAATTAAGGATCGACATAATGAACAACGGTAAATATGGTGTTTTATTAGTTAATCTTGGTACTCCTGATAAGCCAACAACTGCGGCTATAAGACGTTATTTAGCCGAGTTTCTGAGCGATAAAAGAGTCGTAGACTTATCTCGATTTATCTGGAAGCCAATATTATATGGTTTTGTTTTGCCTTTACGTTCTTCACGTGTAGCAAAGTTATATCAGAAAATTTGGACTGATGAAGGTTCTCCTCTGTTAGTATATGGCCGTCGGCAACAGAAATTACTGGCAGAGAAACTTGCTGACATCCCTGTTGAACTGGGAATGAATTACGGTTCTCCATCTCTTGAGCAAGCGATTGATAACTTACTTAAGCAGAATGTTGAACAATTGATTGTTTTGCCGCTTTATCCCCAATATTCCAGCTCCTCATCTGCGGCGGTATTTGATGGTATCAGTCGGGTATTGCAAAAATATCGCACTATTCCTGGGATTCACTTTATTCGTAATTATGCTGCTCATCCGGCTTATATTTCTGCACTGAAAGAGACTATTGAGCAGAGTTTCGATAAGCATGGTCAACCAGACAGATTATTGCTTTCCTATCATGGCATTCCGCAGCGTTTTGTTGATACGGGTGATATTTATGCTGAGCAGTGTAAATTAACAACACGATTGCTAAAGCAAGCAATTAATTATCCGGCAGAGCAGGTAATAATGGCTTATCAGTCGCGTTTTGGTCGTGAACAATGGTTGACGCCATACATGGATCAAACAGTGAAATCCCTGCCTAATCAGGGAATAAAGCATATTCAGGTGATTTGCCCCGGATTTTCGTCTGATTGTCTGGAAACTTTGGAAGAGATAAAACAGCTAAATAAAGAGATATTTCTTAATGCTGGAGGGGAAAAATTTGAATATATTCCGGCGCTTAACGACAATACTAGTCATATTTTACTCCTTGAAGCGTTGGTTAACGGGTTTGTCAGAAACAGAAATGAATAGTGATAGGATTAATCTATCATTAGGGTTCATTGGCTTTTTAAGGTATATTGCTACAAGGATGCCAGCCTAGTGGAACTGCCATACTTATTTCAGAGTAAATGGGAACTAACCTATAGGCTAGTGGGATGATTTTTTGTATATCAATTAGTAACAGCATATTTGAATTTGGATATAAATAATGAGTAATAAACCGATTAAAAGCACTAATTTCAGTGAAGAATATTTTAATTATTACAACTCAAAACAAGATGATGAAATTGATTTGTTTGAGTTATTCTCTGTTTTATTTCAATCAAAGTTATTGATTATTGCTGTTACTATTCTTTTTGCTGTTATTGGCTTTGCAGCAGCTTCTTTGATGCCACAAAAGTGGAGTAGTTCGGCTTCTGTTGTTAAACCTCAACTTGAAGAGATACAACCACTTAAAGATACCCTGACTAAGTTAGAGGTTTTAAGTTTACAACCATCAATAACTTCGTCGTCGTTGTATAATAATTTTTTAAATAATTTTAATTCACGGGTTTTACGTGAAGAATATCTGATCAATACAGATTATTTTAAAAATCTGATAGCGAAATCAGATGATCATTCACCGCTTGCAAAAAGAAAACTTATTGAAAAGATTGTAAATGATAATATTTCATCTTCTTCAAAAGCGGAGAAAGATGATGAAAATGGTGAAACTAAATTGATTTTCAGTGCTGGAACTGCTGAGGATGCATATAACCTGTTAAATGGCTATATTGACTATGTGTCGTCTGTTGTTCATGAGCAGGTGAAGAGTGAATTAAGTGATATGGTGAAGCAAAAGCTTGCTTACTCTGAAGGTTTATATAGCGTTGATTTAAATCGTGTTAATAATGTACAGGAAGCAAATATTGAGCGATTGAAACATGCATTATCTATTGCTAATTCAGCAGGAATTAAAAAACCTATTTCCAGTGAAGGTGCAATGATCAAAGACGATCCAGATTATTCAATTGCTCTGGGGGCTGATGCATTACAACGTAAGCTGAAAATTACGGAGGATATTAAAGATCCCGCCTCAGTTGATGCTGACTTACGTAACCGTTTGTTCTATATAAAGGCGCTTAAAGCACTTAAAATAGACACAGTTAATTTCCAACCATTCAAATATATGCAGGCTCCTTATGAGCCAACGGCGAAAGATTCACCGAAACGTTTACTTATTTTGGTAGGCAGTGCTTTTATTGGGCTGATCCTAGCTGTGGTGTTTGTTCTGATTCGTCATATGGCACGTAGTCGTCAGAAAGCGGCGTAGTTTTTTTGGCAGCAAATGTCGAATGACATTTGCTGCCTGTTAGTCTTTTGTTGTGCTAATATGCTGCATCTTTTGGCGTCATAGCATCAATCAAAAATGAAATTCCCCGGTAAACGTAAATCAAAACACTATTTTCCCGTTAGTCTGCGTGATCCTTTACTCCAGCCAATTAAAGAGATGATGGATGGTGAGAATAACCGAGCTTATATCGTTGGCATCGATCAGACATTAGTAGATATTGAAGCGAAAGTAGACGAAGATTTTATCCAGCGCTATAACCTCAGCCAAGGGCATTCATTAGTTATTGAAGATGATGTCGCTGAAGCCCTGTATAAAGAACTTACTGATAATAATCTTATTAGCCACGAATTTGCTGGCGGCACTATTGGTAATACCTTACATAATTACTCGGTTCTTGCCGATGATCGTTCTGTCTTACTAGGTACTATGTGCAATAATATTCAGATTGGCAGCTATGCTTACCGCTATTTATGTAACACATCTAGCCGTACTGATCTGAACTACTTACAAGGTGTGAACGGGGCAATTGGGCGCTGTTTTACGCTAGTAACGGAAAATGGTGAGCGAACTTTTGCCATCAGTCCTGGGCAAATGAATCAACTTAAGCCGGAGAGTATTCCTGAGAAGATTATTGCTGAAGCTTCTGCATTGGTGTTAACCGCTTACCTGGTTCGTTGTAAACCGGGAGAACCAATGCCAGAAGCGACCATGAAGGCCATTGAATATGCGAAAAAACATAGTGTGCCTGTCGTTCTGACGTTGGGAACAAAATATGTTATTGCTGATGATCCACAATGGTGGCGTGACTTTTTAGTTGAGAATATTTCTGTTTTGGCAATGAATGAAGATGAGGCTTATGAGCTTACTGGTTGCAGTGATCCGCTATTAGCTTCAGATATGGCGTTGGATTGGGTTGATTTAGTTTTGTGTACCGCTGGTCCGGCTGGACTATATATGGCAGGTTATACGGAAAAAGATTACACGCGTCAGACAACTCACCCATTGTTACCGGGGGCTATTGCTGAATTTAACCGTTATGAATTCAGCCGCGCTATGCGTAAATCTGATTGCCAAATCCCAATGAAAGTTTATTCCCATATTGAACCTTATATGGGGGGGCCGGAAAGAATCATGAATACCAATGGTGCTGGTGATGGTGCTTTATCTGCTTTACTGCATGATATAACGGCTAATAATCACCATAGAATGAATGTGCCTAATTCCAGTAAACATCTCCGTACTTATCTGACATATTCATCACTTGCTCAGGTTTGTAAATATGCTAACAGAGTTAGCTATCAGGTATTGAGTCAGCATTCCCCACGATTAAGTCGTGGCTTACCTGAAAAAGAAGACAGTTTGGAAGAGTCTTATTGGGAGCGATAATTCTGAAATTTCGGCACCGTATAAATTAATACGGTGCCGAAATTTAGGTATAAAATCATTTATTAAGATTATGAATGATAGTTAAAGTTTATTTTATTAAGAATAATGATTTTTTGTTGAATTGATAAAAGAAAAAGTATTTTGTTCTTATTTATATATATGTCTAAATAAATTCACATAATATGTAAAAATATTCTGGAATAGAATATTTATATCATTCAGATAGCAAAAATATGCAAATGAAATTTTCTGTTTATTTTTTTCTTTCAACTTATCCTATTGTTTTATATATGATAATTACGCATGTTAGAGCATTTATAATATAGCTATATATCGCTAAAATTATCAACCAGACTTGTGCTGATTTAATGATTTCTCTAATTTTTCTATTTATTTTATGAGGTAACAGATGGAAGATTAATTTGGACTAAAATCACAATTTTTAAAAATATTGGAACTGATTTTTCAATTGTTGATTTTAATAATTATAATCAAGATGATTGGCTAGAGGATACTCCTTTATTAGTAATATACTGAAATGATATTCTTTATATATTGAAATGATATCGACCATATATAGAAATGATATTAGTTATATATGGATGGGTGCTGCTATATTCTAGAAATAGCCCCTAGGCTGATACGGAGTTTCATATTTTTTTGTATAGTATTGATATGTGAGTTAGTGTTTTCTAATGCTAATTCCGATAGCGAAATTTTATCGATGATTGATAACTTAGAAGGATCATTTAGCGAAATACTTTTTGTTTACTGTAATTATTTGATTTTGTGGCCTATATTAGGACAGATTTTTTGTATCTTTTATTATTGAATTGGAGTTATTGAGACTACTAACATTTGAAGAAAATACGCAGCTAATAGCTATTAAATGAAAGTCATAGTATTTAATGACTATAACTTATTATTGCTAATTTAAAGAAATGGAGGAACGTGATGAAATTTTTTATTAAAAATTTCCTATTATATTTCAAGTAATTAATTATTATCTATAACAGCCATTGAGGATACTATGAATAGTTACTACGATTATATAAGAATTGCCAGTATGGTGAGTATGGTCTTAATTATGCCGGGACCAACCAATACTCTTTTGGTATCGTCTGGATATTCACATGGTTTTATTAGTACACTCAGGCTGATATTAGCTGAGGCACTGGGTTATATAACAGCAATTAGTTTGTGGGGGTTATTTTTATCTACTGTCTCTCATGCTTTCGTATGGTCATTAGTTATCTTAAAGATGTGTGCTTCGACATACATTGCTTATTTGGCTTTTAAAGTTTGGCATTTCTCATTAGACAAGAATGCGGCGAAAATCAACTTTATCACGGTATTATTTGCCACATTGCTGAATCCTAAGGCTTTTGTGTTTGCTACATATATATTTCCTCTTACTGCATTTACTTTGTGGTCAGAATACATTCCATGTATGGCGGTTTTTGTTTGCGCGTTATTGCCTGTTTCTTTAATTTGGGTGGGGGTTGGGAAAATGCTATATGCAGGAAAGCTGGTAAAAGGGAGTTTAAAACCCGATCTGTTTTATCGTCTTGCTTCTGTAGTGTTATGTGTTTTCTCTGTTTCAATGTTTTACACGTCAATGAAAGGTGTTTTATATCTTTGACGTAATGAAATATTTGATATTACGACTTTCCGATTGATTTTTGCTGTACAGAATTGAGTAGATCGATACTGTAACTGAAAGCTTTGTTTCCTCTGAGCCGTTCTTATCGCTGGTACTTAAAGTGATAAGAACGGCTCATATGGTTCACTATAGAATAGAAGAAAAAACCTACTCGGTAACGAATAGGGAATTATGCCATCAACAGTCGCGTCTTCTTAGATTAATGGCGAAAAGGGCGACGCAGGGGGAGGCTCAGTCGGATAGCCTTGCTCACTATTGGCTAATACACTTGCCATTGTTTTGGCAATTTCACGCTCGCCAATAATAACGTGGCTAGCCCCACGCTCCGTGATATAGGTAACTTCATCGTCATAGTCAGCTCGGACAATGATATTAATATCTGGGCGTGCTTCTCTTGCACTAGCGACAATCTCACCTGCTTCATAGCCATTGGGAATGGTCAGTAGAAGGGAGCAGGCGCAATCCAAGCGAGCCAGTGACATAATATCTTTGCTGGCGGCGTTGCCCATGACGGCACTGATACCTTGTTCACCGAGTTCCTCAAATTTGGCTCTGGTGTTTTCAATAACAACCAGAGGGATCTCTTTTTCCTGCAAGCGTTGGCATAGCAAGCTGCCGATACGTCCGTAGCCGACAACGATAGTGTGACCGCAGATATCGACAGGAATTTGCGTCTCTTCCTCCAGCGTTTCTTCCAGCAACTGTTCCTCAATAGTTTCTGTTTTTTCCAGATAGCGATCCAACAGGCTAAATAGAACTGGGTTTAGCATGATAGAAACAATCGCGCCAGCTAGAACAAGGTTACGGGCATTTGCATCCAGTAAGCCAAGTGCGACCCCAAGACCAGCCAGAATAAAGGCAAATTCACCGATTTGTGCCAGACTGACTGAAATTGTCAACGCAGTCCGGCGTGAGTGGCCGAACATCTTTACGAGTAACATTGCAGCAGCGGACTTACCAATAATAATGATTGCTAACGTTGCCAATATAGATAGTGGCTGTTGAATGAGGACCATTGGATCGAACAGCATGCCAACAGAAACGAAGAACAATACGGCGAAAGCATCTCTGAGTGGCAGCGTATCCTGGGCGGCACGGTGGCTTAGTTCTGATTCGTTTAATACCATACCGGCGAAGAACGCCCCTAGTGCGAATGAAGCATCAAACAGAGCAACGGCGCCGTAAGCGATACCCAAGGCGATAACCAACACGGCAAGGGTAAACAGTTCCCTGGAGCCAGTACTGGCGGTTTTTGCCAGTACCCACGGAATTAGACGACGGCCAACAACAATCATCAGCAGGATAAACGCGATAACTTTGCCGACGGTCATGGCGAGTTCGATAACTAACTGCCCAATATCGGCTTCTTTATTACCAAGAATACCGGCAGCCGCAGGCAGTAATACCAGAGTCAGCACCATCGCCAGATCTTCGACAATCAGCCAGCCAATAGCTATTTGACCTCGTTGGCTATCGATCAGTTGGCGCTCTTCTAGCGCTCGTAACAGAACAACGGTACTGGCGGTTGATAGACAGAGACCAAAGACGATACCGCTAAATAATTCCCACCCCAGTATTGCTGATAATCCTACTCCGAGTAATGTCGCGACCAATATTTGCGCAATCGCTCCGGGGATAGCAATGGATTTTACAGCGAGTAGATCTTTGAGTGAAAAATGCAGTCCAACACCAAACATCAATAAGATGACACCAATTTCTGCCAATTCTGGGGCCAGTGATGCATCAGCGACAAAACCAGGAGTGAAAGGACCAGCGAGTACTCCCGCAGTAAGATAACCAACCAGCGGTGAGATTTTCAGGCGTTGTGCCAGCATACCGAGCAGATAAGCGATAAAGAACCCGCCAACGATAGTGGTGATAAGTGGTGTCGAGTGCTCCATTAAGACTCCTTCGTGCTGAGGCTAGTAAATAGCATAGTGAAGAGGTAGGTGTAACTGTATTTTATAGATAATTCGAGGTAAATTCGCTAAAAAAATGAATAAAACATCAAAAAATATGGATTGAAAGGATTAAATTACCCGTAACAGGGATTTGTGTTGTTCTATTTGAATATTTATAAGGTAAATAAGCACTATTCCCACATAAAAAGTAAATTTTATGTGGGGTTGGATGGTGATTTTTCTAGTTCTTATCTTCTATATTAGGTAATAAAGCGGTAAATATGCCAAGTAATGGCAGAAAAGCACAAATCTGATAAACCAGTTCAATACTTGTTCTGTCTGCAATATCACCAAGTACCGCTGCGCCAATACCTCCCATACCAAAAGCTAGCCCAAAAAACAGGCCGGATACCATCCCGGTTTTACCTGGAATAAGTTCCTGAGCGTATACCAGGATTGCAGAGAACGCAGATGCTAGAATCACACCAATAATCACTGATAGAATACTTGTCCAGTATAGAGAAGCGTAAGGCAGAACTAAGGTAAAAGGTGCAACTCCTAGGATAGATATCCAGATAACATACTTTCGGCCGATCCTGTCGCCAATTGGTCCACCAATAATGGTTCCTGCTGCAACTGCGAATAAAAAAATAAACAGATGAAATTGGGCGTTTTGTACGGAAATGCCAAATTTGTGTATTAAGTAAAAAGTATAATAGCTACTGATACTGGTGAGATAAAAATATTTGGAAAATATTAAAATTAGCAAAATAACCAAGGAACCTATCACGGTTTTTCTTGATAAAACTTTGACGGCGAGGTCAGCTTTAGTTTGATTTTTCTTGATGTAATTCTGAGCCTTATACCATTTACTGATCTGTAGCAGCACGATGATACCGAGTAATGCTGCCAGAGTGAACCAGCCAACGTTGCCTCTGCCATAGGGAGCAATAAACACAGCAGCTAGCAAAGGCCCAAGGGAACTGCCGAAATTACCGCCGACTTGGAAAAGAGATTGAGCTAATCCGTGTCGACCACCGGATGCCATACGTGCTACGCGCGACGATTCCGGGTGGAATACCGAAGAGCCTGTACCAATTAATGCAGATGCTAATAGAATTAACGAGAAATTGTTGGCGTAGGCCAGCAGTAATAGACCGGATAAAGTGAAACTCATTCCAACAGGTAATGAATAGGGCTGTGGATGTTTATCAGTATAGAGACCTACCAGTGGCTGTAATAAAGAGGCGGTAATCTGATAGGTCAGTGTGATCATACCGATTTGCACAAAACTTAAGTTGAATTCTAATTGTAGTAAAGGATAAATCGCTAGAATCAGCGATTGGATCATATCGTTCAATAAGTGTGAAACACTGATTGCACCAAGAATAGTGAAAACGGTATTCCTGGTTTTTCTTGTGGGAGATGGGGCTATAGTAGTATTGCTCTGTTCACTCATATTCGCTGCCAACCTGTCTTAATCAGTAATCAGTAATCAGTATATTGGTTATTTGTTGAATTTTAATACATATTAGGTAGAGAGTTGATTTTTTACTATTTTGGGTATAGTTTTATGGTACTCCCGCGAAGACGAAGCAAAACATGTTCTAATAACTGCATAACATACATAACCTATCTCAAGAAATGATCAATTTATCCCGCCTTGTTAGCTTTTGAAGCTGTTTTTGCATGGCAATTCACTAAAAAAAACATGGAGATATACCATGAAACTCTCGTTCAAGACCTCAGCTTGCGCTTTGGTTGTATCTATAGCATTACTTCCAGCAATCGCAAGTGCGTGGGAGAAGGACAAAACCTATGACATTACCATTTTGCACACCAATGACCATCATGGGCATTTTTGGCATAACGATTATGGCGAGTATGGTTTAGCCGCTCAAAAAACGGTAGTTGATGAAATCCGCCAAGAGGTCGTGAAAAAAGGTGGTAGTGTGTTGCTACTTTCCGGCGGAGATATTAATACCGGTGTACCAGAATCTGATTTGCAAGATGCCGAACCTGATTTTAAGGGCATGAATTTGGTGGGCTATGATGCAATGGCGTTGGGGAACCATGAGTTTGATAATCCTTTGTCAATACTACGTCAACAGGAAAAATGGGCAAATTTTCCATTTCTGGCTGCCAATATTTACCAAGCAAGCACCGGCAAACGTTTGTTCAAGCCTTATACCATTTTCGATAAACAGGGTGTGAAAATTGCCGTTATTGGTCTGACAACTGATGATACGGCGAAAATCGGTAACCCGGCTAATTTTCCTGATGTTGAATTTCGTGTTCCTGCGACAGAAGCCAAAATGGTGGTTGAAGAACTTAAGAGAGATGAAAAGCCAGATGTGATTATTGCCACCACCCATATGGGGCACTATGACAACGGTAATCATGGTTCTAATGCGCCGGGTGATGTTGAAATGGCGCGTAGTTTGCCTGCGGGCTATCTGGATATGATTGTCGGTGGTCATTCACAAGATCCGGTCTGTATGTCTGCGGAAAATAAAAATTATAAACAGATCGATTATGTGCCAGGAACGCCATGTTCGCCGGATCGTCAGAACGGTACTTGGATTGTCCAGGCTCATGAGTGGGGTAAATATGTTGGTCGAGCTGATTTTCAATTCCGTAATGGTGAATTGACGCTGACTCACTATCAGTTGATCCCTATTAACCTCAAAAAGAAAGTGCAGAAAGCGGACGGTTCTACTGAACGTGCTTACTACACTCATGAAATTGCACAAAACCAGGATATGTTAAAGTTGTTGATGCCTTATCAGGATAAAGGTGATAAACAGCTTGGTGTAAAAGTGGGTTCTATTGAGGGTAAATTGGAAGGGGATCGCAGCAAAGTTCGTTTTGTTCAGACTAATATGGCTCATGTTGCTCTTTCTGCCATGATGGAACGCGCGGATGCTGATTTTGCGATTATGAGTGGTGGTGGTATTCGCGATTCGATTGAATCAGGTGATATCACTTATAAAGATGTGTTGAAAGTGCATCCATTTGCCAACTCATTGGTTTACGTTGATATGAAAGGCAGCGAAATTGAACCATATCTGGCAGTGATTGCTAATATGAAAGTTGATTCTGGTGCTTACGCACAGTTTGTGAATGTTAGCCTGATTGCTGATGGTAAAGGCGTTAAAGAGGTAAAAATCGGTGGAAAGCCACTAGAGCCGAATAAAACTTACCGCATGGCAATGCTTGACTTTAATGCTATCGGTGGTGATGGCTATCCACGAGTTGATAATTATCTAACCTATGTCAACACCGGTTTTGTTGATGCAGAAGTTTTGAAAGACTATATCGAGAAGCATTCACCATTGAAAGCGGCTGATTATGAGCCAAAGGGTGAAATTATTTATCAATAATCCCTGACAGAATGATAAATCGAAAGGGCTGCAATCTTGGCAGCCCTTTTTGGGTAATAATTTAAACTCTTGCAATATCAGCGAAGGTGCCTTTCGCTAACCTACAGAGATCAGATGGCGCTAATTCAATATCTAACCCTCGTTTGCCACCAGAGACAAAGATAGTAGGGAACTGTTGCGCCTGATTATCAATAACCGTTGGCAAGAGTTTTTTCTGTCCCAGCGGACTGATCCCGCCGACGAGATATCCTGTCACTTTCTGGGCGATTTGCGGATCAGCCATCTCGGCTCTTTTGACTTTAAAAACTTTGGCGACCTTTTTTAAATCTAGTTCACTTGAAACGGGGGTGACCGCTACTACCAAATTTTTAGCCTCACCATTAAGTGCAACCAGCAAAGTTTTGAAGACTTGCCTGGCATTGAGTCTTAATTTCCTCACTGCTTCATCACCAAAGTTATGCTCATTTGCGTCGTGTTCGTAGGTATGAAGAGTAAAGCTAACTTTCTGTTTCTCTAGTAAAATGATCGCAGGTGTCATGATTTCATTACATAGGATGATTTTGTAAATTAAAGATAATGGATGAAATGGAATGATGGAATTGATAATCTGACTATGGCTCTGTTGCTTGTATACAAACAGGTAATATCCCGTACTTAAGAATAACAAAAATGACAGATTATACCTCATATGATTGGCCAATATTATTATAGCGATATATGTAATATTGGCCTTTTTTTAATGCTGTTTTTCTGTCAGCATCTTGGGCAAATTCCCTTCACCATACAGATGCAAAACGCCAACAGCAACGAGGTATCGACCGGCAGGTAATTCCTGTAAACGCTTATTCCATCGTTTATTGCGCTCAGTCATCAATAGCTGGTATATCTCTTTACTGAAAGTTGTTGGTAAAGCATGTTCTTGTTGTTCTGGTTGATAGTCCATCCACCAACTGATCATGGTTTGTAAAGCACGGGCATTTGCGTGCCAATGGGTTAATGTATCTTCCAGTAGTGGCAGGCCGTTATTGGGAATTTGATTAAGTAAATTAATTTGTGATTCGGTACCTTCTAGTTCAATAATCGTTTTTCCTTGAGCTTTGGCCGCATTCAGGAGCTGATAATCGATACCGTATTGGGGATGTAATCCAAGGTTTTGTGCTTGCCCAGCTTGTAAAATTAAAGCGATTTGCCATGAGGGCAACAGATTGAGGAACTCTTCTTGCTGTTGGATCTCATTGCAACAGTCCTGAAAATTCTGATACATCTCAGAAGATAAACGTTGTTCGATACGGTGATATGATTGAAACTCATCATGAAATGGAGAGTCTGACTGAGCAATATCTGCTTCCACGATTAATGTATCGGATTGATTAAGCTGTGCTATCAATATTTCCGACAGTGGGAACATATTTTTCGTACCCATATGAATACTGCCCACCAGATGCAAATGTCTATCACCTGCCAGTGTAATATCGTGAGCGGGATAGGGATAACGGTGGAAGGCATTGATTCCTAATATATTGGTAAGGTGTTTAATCAGTCGTCCCATTTGTGCTCCGGTTTAGCATTTATTCTTTAGGCTAACTATTTTTTCAGGTTAATATTACAACTGTATCTCTATCCATTTCCATTGAATGTTTTTTTACTACTATTCAGTATACAAGGAGATTTTACTTGACCGCTGTATTTACTTTTCTAGTTTTTTAAAAATGATAACTAGAGATTTGTAATGAAAACATTGTCGGAGATGTGGTGATTTGATGCAGTAACATGGGGGACATTGCTACATGAAAAAGTGCTGGGGTAGAAGTGTAAAATGCGATCATGGATATGCATTTTTACGATTCACCCCAACATCATTAAAGCAGACTTATTTCTTTAGTGATTCAGAATTTAGGCTTAAACCTCAGTAATCGATTAGCATTACTCACTACCGTAATTGAAGAGAGCGCCATTGCCGCACCTGCGACTACCGGATCTAACAGGGTTCCAGTAAAGGGATAGAGCACACCAGCGGCGATGGGAATCCCCAATGTGTTGTAGATAAATGCGCCTAATAGGTTCTGTTTCATATTGCGCAGCGTTCCTTTGGACAGTTCAACCGCATCAGCCACACCATGCAGACTATGACGCATCAGTGTTATCGCCGCGGTTTCAATGGCGATATCGCTGCCTCCTCCCATTGCAATACCCACATCAGCCTGCGCTAGGGCTGGAGCATCGTTAATACCATCCCCCACCATAGCAACCTTGCGACCTGCTGCTTGCAGTTTCTGAATCGCCTCAGCTTTGCCATTAGGTAATACACCCGCAATCACTTGATCAATACCCGCTTCTTTTGCAATCGCATTGGCAGTAGCCGGGTTATCACCAGTCAGCATCACTAAACGGTAGCCTTGGTGATGTAATCGCTGTAATGCAGTAATGGTATCTTCACGCAGTGGATCGCGAATTGATAGCACTGCCGCCGCTTTACCTCCTGCTGCCAGGAGAACCGGTGTGATGCCTTTTTCTGCCTGTTGAGCAATCAGCGGTTTTAATTCTTGCGTATCAACTTGATTTTGTTCTAGCCAGGCTTGATTACCTAGCAACAAGATTGTGCCATTCACTTCACCACTGATACCGAGTCCAGCCAGAGTACGGAATTGTTCAATTTGCGGCAATGCCAGCCCTTCGGCTTTGGCAAGAATGGCTTTGGCTAATGGATGGTTAGAACCTTTTTCCAGTGCGCCAGCCCAACGCAATACCTCTTGTTCACTGTACCCATTGAAAGTGTGGATATCAGTCACTTGAGGCATCCCTTCCGTCAGCGTACCGGTTTTATCGAAAACAAGGGTATCCAAGGTGCTCGCTTGTTGCAGCGCATCCGCATCCCGCACCAGAACCCCAAATTCTGCTGCCCGGCCGACACCAGAGATAATTGACATCGGAGTCGCCAACCCAAGGGCACAGGGACAGGCAATAATCAACACGGTGGTAATAATGACCAATGAATACATGATCTGTGGCACTGGACCCACGAAATACCAAATAGCACCGGCAATCAGGGCAATCGTGACCACAACGGGAACGAACACGGAGGAAATTTTATCTGCTAACTGACCAATTTCGGGCTTACTGCTTTGTGCCTGACGGACCAGTTTAATAATTCGTGCTAATGTTGTCTGACTGCCAACTGCGGCGGCAGTAAACAGCACCGTACCGTCTTGCACTGTCGTACCGGCATGAATGTTATCGCCTTTGGATTTTTGCTGTGGAATCGGCTCACCGGTGAGCATTGCTTCATCTATCCAAATCTCACCTTGAATGATTTCACCATCAACGGGAACACGATCACCGGTTGCCAAACGTAATGTCATGCCGGGTTTGACATCAGCCAATCGCATCTCTTTTTCGCCATCTTCTGTCACCACACGGGCAGTCGGTGGCGTCAGGTCTAGCAGACGCTCCAGTGCTTTTGAAGAACGCTGACGGGCACGTTGTTCCAGAGCATGACCCAGATTTATCAGACCAATAATCATCGCGCTGGCTTCATAATAGAGATGACGGGCTTGTGGCGGAAAAATATCCGGCCATAGATTGACACTGATAGAGTAAAGCCAGGCTGCGCCTGTTCCTAATGCCACCAATGTGTCCATTGTGGCACTACGGTTTTTCAGGCTTTGCCATGCATTGCGATAGAAGTGACCACCAGCAAAGATCATCACGGCAAGCGTGATAACGCCGATAGTCAGCCAGATATGACGGTTTTCAGGTGTGAGCATCATATTATCGCCCATCATGCCCCACACCATCACGGGAATACCGACGACCAATGCTAATGCTGATTGCCAACGAAAACGGCGCATATTAGCGTCAGAAACTTGTTGCTGACGTTCACGCCGCTCAGCTTCGTCCTGAATCAGTTCTGCGTCATACCCGGCTTTTTCTACTGCTTTAATCAGCGCCTCCGCTGAGGCGCTACCGGTAATTAAAGCGCTGCGTTCAGCAAGATTCACTCTGGCATTTTCCACGCCATCAACACCTTGTAATGCTTTTTGAACTTTGCTCACGCAACTGGCACAAGTCATGCCGTCCAACAGCAACTGGATACTCTCATCGCTATCACTCACAACGGAGACGTCAGTTTTTTCGACCGGAACAGAAGAGGTTGCCGCTGCCAAAGGTTCCGGTCTGTTTGAAGCAGGTAATGTCAGCGGCTCAGATTTTGGGGAGTTTTGACCAGAAGCGAGTTTTGCGTGATAACCCGCCTGCTCAACGGCGGCAATTAGGGTAACGACATCGGCTTTACCGTAAATTTTAGCTGTTTCAGTATTCACATCTGCGGCGATAACGCCATCTACGGCCTCCAGCGCTTTACGAGTCGTACCGGCACAATGCATGCAACTCAGGCCGGAGAGCGCCAGTTCAACGTCAGGTTGGCTGGCGATTATCGCATCGTAACCGGCTGCTTGAATTGTTTCGATTAATGATTCAGCAGAGGCTGCGCCGGTGATTTTGGCATAATCAATCGTAATATCCGCCTGTTCCACATCTGCACGATTTGCCAGTGCCTTTTTCACACTGTTAACACAATGCATACAGGAGAGTCCCTGCAAGGTTAAAATGATTGTGTGTGACATAAAAAAACTCCTAACACATAGTGATGTAATTATTCTTCACACCTGTGTGATAATTGATGATATCTACACAGTTCAAGTGAGTTTCTGACTTGTTGCGAAGGTTAAACCTTCCCGCAAGGGTAAGGTCAAGGGGAAAAAATGAACATCAGTGAAGTTGCCCAAAAAACCGGTCTTACCAGTAAAGCTATTCGGTTTTATGAAGAAAAGGATCTGATTACACCGCCGGCAAGGGGGGATAACGGCTACCGTTATTATCAGCAGAAACATATTGATGAATTAACGCTGTTGTGTCAGGCGAAACAGGTCGGTTTTACGCTTGATGAATGCCGTGAATTTTTAGTGTTATTTCGCAATCCCAATCGTCACAGTGCCGATGTAAAAGCGGCAACATTGCATAAAGTGGCTGAAATAGAAAAGGCGATTAAAGAGTTGCAGAAAATGAGAAGTAAATTGTTAGCTTTGGCGGAAGAGTGCCCTGGAGATGATGGGGCTGAATGCCCCATCATAGATCATTTATCGGGTTGTTGCTCTCATCACTGAGAACTGACTGACTTTACTTTCAAGGTAATGCCATCAATAGCGATTACCTCTACTTCGGTATGGGCGGGTAGTTCACTATTACAGTGAACCCGCCAGCTTCCATCAGCCAGTTTGATCCGGCTGTAACCATTTTCAGTATCGGTAGTCAGTTTGGCTCGGATACCGATGAGCTGGTGGTCTTTCTGGTTCAGGTTATCGCTGCCTTTTGATGGGCGGCGACGTAACCAGTAGCGCCATAGCATTGCGGAAAGTAGCGTCAGAGCGGCAAACAAAACGCCTTGCCATTCCCAATCTATTCCTGGTAGCAGCCAGGTGACAAACGCAACAACGATAGCGGCTATACCCGTCCATAATAGATAGCCGCCAGTTCCCAGAAGCTCTGCAATTAACAGTAAGCCGCCAAAAGAGAACCAGAGCCAGGGGGTTTGAGCCGCAATCTGTGCAATCATGGTTATTTACCTTTTTTGCTTTCGCCAATCAGTTCAGTAATACCGCCAATCGCACCCATCAGATTGCTCGCTTCCAGAGGCATCATAATGACTTTGCTGTTATCGGAGGCACCAATACTGGTCAGTGCATCCGTATATTTCTGGGCAACAAAGTAGTTAATTGCCTGCATGTTACCGTCAGCAATCGCATCGGACACCATTTTAGTTGCGCGAGCTTCCGCTTCGGCGGCACGTTCACGTGCTTCTGCCTGGAGAAATGCCGATTGACGTTCCCCTTCCGCTTTCAGAATTTGAGACTGTTTTTCTCCTTCTGCTTTCAGAATAGCCGCCTGACGGATACCTTCCGCTTCCAGAATATCAGCACGTTTTGTACGTTCTGCTTTCATCTGTGCGTTCATGGCGGAGATCAACTCTTTGGGTGGACGCACATCACGGATTTCAATACGGGTAATTTTCACTCCCCACGGGTTAGTGGCTTCATCAACAATATGCAATAGACGGCTGTTGATAGAATCACGCTGTGACAGCATTTCATCCAGCTCCATTGAACCCAAAACGGTACGGAAGTTGGTCATCGTCAGATTAATGATGGAGAGCTCAAGGTTACTGACTTCATAAGCAGCCCGAACAGGATCGACAACCTGAATGAAGCAGACCGCATCAATGGTAACATTGGCGTTATCGCGGGAAATCACCTCTTGTGAAGGAATATCCAACACTTGTTCCATCATATTAATTTTACGGCCAATGCGATCGATAAAAGGGACGATAATATGCAAACCAGGTAATAAAGTCCGGGTATAACGACCGAAGCGTTCTACCGTCCATTGATAGCCTTGTGGCACTGTTTTTACACAAGTAAAGACAATAACCACCGCAATAAAGATCAGAATGGGTACGGCACCAAAAGCGAATAAATCCATAGCAATTCCTTACAATTAAATAAATCAGTAAAGCAGTGAATAGACCTGGCGACGGTATTTTGAAGCCAGGGTGTTACTGGTCCCCATTGCAGACATAATATCCATCATTGTTTTCCGTACTGCGCCATTGGCAGCGGAAAGGTCCTTTTTCAGGAAGCTAAGTAATAATTCCAGCGCTTCTTCATTACGACTAACTTCATGCAGTTTCAGCGAGAGCTTAACAGCCAGCTCTGCATTTTCTGGTTGAATGGCGAATTCTTGCTGCAATTGTTGGATCTCTGGTGTATCCGCCGCTTGCTTTTGTAACTCAATTTGAGCCAGTAAACTGTGATAATGAGTATCTTGGTCCTGTAATGGAATAAGACTCAGAATTTCCTCGGCCTCTGCTATATTATTGAGCATAATTTGCACTTCGGTCAACATAAGTGCGATTTCACTGTTTTTGGGGGCTAATTGCCAGGCTTCTTTCAGTAGTGGTAGCGCTTCCTGATGTTTTCCTGCTGCGATAAGTTCCTCTGCCTGAGCGGCTTTCAACTCTTCCGGCTTAGGTAATGCGCGGGCAAGCATCTCTCTAATAACTGTTTCAGGTTGTGGCCCTTGAAAACCATCTACCGGTTGGCCTTGTTGCATAATATAAACCGTAGGAATGGCTCGTAAGCCAAACTGTGCCGCGACCATTTGCTCTTTATCGCAATCCACTTTTGCCAATATGAATTGATTTGCATATTCTGCGGCCAGTTTATCCAATATTACGCCTAATTCTTGACAATGAGAGCTACGTTCAGACCAAAAATAAAATAAAACAGGTACAGTCATAGACTGTTCAACGGTTTGATGTAGATTGCTTTCGTTAACATTAATTCCAGTAGAAGTTGGTAACATATAATTAGTCTCTTAAATTTGGTTGTCGCAGGGTATGATTAAATAGATTGAGGTTATTTTCTTAACTTTCAAGTTGTACCACTCTGCTTACTCAGTATTTTATCCATTACTCTTCCTGGTAAAATCCGGCGCATAATCGTGACTGCGTGGGTTATCCAAGTCACTGGATAACGTAATTTGGGGTTCGGACTTTCCAGAGCATGGATCAGTTTGCGCACAACGGCTTCGGGGGTTAGGGTAAAATGGCGGGCGATCCTAGGGTTTCTGACCGGTTTATCGCTTTGCGTTTGATTCACGTTTTCTGCGAAACGTGTTTTTATCGGGCCGGGGACAATCAGACAAGCTTTAATTCCGGTTCCGGCTAATTCCATTCTTAATGCATCTGACCAGGCTTCCAAGGCATATTTACTGGCGGAGTAAGCGCCGCGGCCTGGGGTTGAAATTAGTCCCATAACTGAACTAGTTTGGATAATACGGCCTTCACCATGAAGTTGCATTGCTGGAAGTAATAAGCAGGTAAGTTGATGGGTACCAAATAGATTAGTAGAGAATTGCCGTTCCAGTTGTTCACGACTGATCGTATTTAGTGGGCCATAAATACCAAAGCCGCCGTTATTAAACAGCCCGTAAAGACGGCCATTGGTGAGCCTGATGACCTCGGCGGCGGCGCGTTCAACACTCATTTTGTCATCAAGATCCAATTCGATAGGTTCCAGTCCTAACTCGCGCATATGTTGTAAATCTGCGGGTTTCCGGCAGGCTGCTAATACTCTATAGCCCCGCTGATGTAGTGTTTTGGCCGCCACCAGACCAATTCCACTGGAACAGCCGGTGATAAGAACGGACTTTTGCATAACTTTACCTGCTTATAGACATCAATTTGTTGAAACTAATAGTTTACTACTTAAGAATAATTAAGATGTGCTGATAGTGTGTCAGACATCCAGTCGGCGATAAATGGTTGGGCTGCCAGATTAGGATGTAATCCATCTTGTTGCACCCACTCCGGTTTAATAGCGACTTGTTCCATATAAAACGGAAGCAGGGGGATTTGATTGTGTTCTGCCAGTTTGGGATAAATCTTGGCAAAAGATTCGGTATAACGGCGCCCATAATTTGGCGGCAGACGGATCTGCATTAATAAAGGCTGAATATTGGCTTGTTTCACTAAAGTAATGATCTGTTGCAGATCTTGTTCTGTTTGTTGTGGAGGAAAACCGCGGAGTCCATCGTTGGCGCCCAGTTCTATCAGCACCCAACGGGGTTTATGTTGTTTAAGTAATTCCGGTAGTCTCTCAAGGCCCTGAGCGGCGGTGTTACCGCTGATGCTGCCATTGATGACCGTGATTTTATTACCGGATTTCTGCCACTTTTTTTCCATCAAAGCAGGCCATGACTGCTCAATGGGCAGATGATAACCGGCACTAAGGCTATCACCGAGAATCAGAAGGGTATCAGCCGCAGTCGCTCTGGCGCCAAATAGCATCACTAATAAAAGGAAAAGTAAATGGTAACGGGGAGTATTCTTGAAGTTCAGCATCTTAGTAAGCACGTTGGTCAGGGAGAAAATAAGATCACTATATTGCAGGGAGTCGAGTTGGTTGTCGAGTCGGCACAGACTATCGCTTTAGTGGGAGAATCGGGTTCGGGTAAATCCACATTGCTTGGCATTATTGCCGGGTTAGATGATGGCAGTGACGGCGAGGTTTGGCTGCTAGGGCATAATTTAAGTCAGATGAACGAGGAACGGCGGGCGCAACTGCGGGCTGAAAATGTCGGTTTTGTCTTTCAGTCATTTATGTTAATTCCGACGTTGAACGCATTGGAAAATGTCCAGCTTCCTGCTTTATTGCGTGGCGAATCTGAACAGAGTAGCAGGAAACAAGCGCTTGAATTGCTGGAACAATTGGGATTGGGAAAACGTTTGAAACATATGCCGGCCCAACTTTCTGGTGGTGAGCAACAGAGGGTGGCATTGGCGCGGGCATTCAGCAGCCAACCTAAAATTCTGTTTGCTGATGAGCCGACAGGTAATCTGGATCGGCAAACTGGTGATCGGATTGCTGATTTACTGTTTTCTCTCAATCGTGATTACGCCACAACATTAATTCTGGTGACGCATGACAGCCAGCTTGCTGCCCGTTGTCAACGTTGTTTGCGATTGGTTGATGGCAAATTGAGGGAAGAAAGATGATTTGGCGTTGGTTTTGGCGCGAGTGGCGCACCCCTTCTTTATTGATTGTCTGGTTATCGCTTACGTTGGCGGTGGCTTGTGTGCTGGCGCTGGGAAGGATAAGTGATCGCATTGATCAAAGTGTTCATTATCAGAGTCGGGATTTTCTGGCGGGTGATTTAGTCCTGCGTGCGGCTTATCCGGTAGATGAAGGATGGTTACAACAGGCGAAAAGTCTGGGATTAAAATTGAGTCGACAGCTCTCTTTCACCACAATGACTTATGCCGGGGATATTCCTCAACTTGCGAATGTAAAAGCGGCGGATAGCCGTTACCCGCTATATGGTGAACTGGAAACCCATCCACCGGGTTTGAAAGCGGAAAAAGGAACAGCACTGGTTGCGCCTCGTTTGCTTGAACTGTTGAAAATCAAAGTTGGCGATAATCTGGATGTCGGAGATACCACGCTTAAGGTGAGTGGAGAATTAATTCAGGAACCGGACAGTGGTTTCAATCCCTTTCAGATTGCGCCTCGGATTTTAATCAGTCTTGATGATGCTCAATCTACCGGAGCGATTCAACCGGGTAGCCGTCTGACTTATCGTTATATGTTTTCTGGCGATAAAGAAGCGATTTATCAGTATCAGCAGTTCATTGATCCCCAACTTAAAGTTGATCAGCGCTGGTATACCTTGAAACAGGATAGCGGGGCGCTCGCAAAATCCATTGAAAGGGCGCAGCAATTCTTGTTGTTATCGGCTTTGCTGACGTTATTACTTGCTGTCGCTGCGGTAGCGGTATCAATGACCCACTATTGCCGTAGCCGCCATGATTTGATTGCTGTGCTTAAAACACTTGGTGCGGGACGTTGGGCGTTGCGTAAATGGGTGATTGGTCAATGGTTGGTGATATTGATTGCGGCGGCGCTGGTGGGAACACTGCTGGGATTGATGTTTGAATATCTGCTTGTGCAGATTTTGGCGCCTATGCTGCCGAAGACTTTACCGGTAGCTGGATTCTGGCCGTGGATATGGGCGTTAGGCGCGTTATCTATTATTGCCTTGCTGGTGGGAATACGTCCGTACAAGCAGTTAATGGCAACTCAACCATCAAGGGTGCTGCGTGATGATATTATCGCGCCTATCTGGCCGTTGCGCTATTACCTGCCGTTGGCGGCATTGATGGTCATTAGCGGGCTGAGCTTGTTGGTTGGAACCAAGCCTATGTTATGGGCGTTACTGGCTGGCATGGTGATGGTTGCACTGTTGCTGGCGGTGTTTGGTTGGGGTGGATTGTGGTTATTACGTCACCTGAAACTTCGTCAACTCAGTTTTCGTCTGGCGGTTAATCGACTACTGCGGCAGCCATTTCAGACAGTAGCTCAATTGGCGGCTTTCTCTTTATCATTTATGTTATTTGCTTTGTTGCTGGTAGTTCGGGGAGATTTGCTTGACCGTTGGCAGCAACAATTACCACCGGATAGTCCGAACTATTTTCTGATTAATATGACTGGACAGCAAATTCCGCAAGTAGAACATTTGTTGTCTCAGTATCAGGTTAAACCTTCGGCATTCTATCCGGTGGTATTGGCCCGCTTGACGGAAATTAATGGTCAGTCAGCCATCGCATGGGCAGAGGCCAGGGAATCGGATAGCAACACGGTACAGCGGGAGTTGAACCTGACATGGAAAGAGGAATTACCTCCGTTTAATACCTTGGTGGAAGGTCACTGGCCGCCAAAGGCGGATGAAGTTTCTATTGAGCAAGGTCTTGCAGAGCGTTTGGCAATCAAAATTGGCGATAAGCTAACATTCAGTGGTGATACGCAGCAATTTAGCGCCATAGTTAGCAGTATTCGACGGGTGGATTGGGAAAGTTTGCGGCCAAATTTCTTTTTTATTTTTCCGAAACAAGCATTGGAGAATCAGCAGCAAACCTGGCTGACTAGTTTCCATTATGAAGGCGATGGCCGACTTCTGACGGATCTTAATCGTCAATTTCCAACCTTGAGCCTGCTTGATACCGGCGCGATGATTAAGCAAATTCAGGCTATTTTGCAGCAGGTCAGTAAGGCATTGGAAGTCATGGTTGGGTTGGTCATGGTCTGTGGCGCACTACTGCTATTGGCGCAGGTTCAGGTAGGGATGCATCAACGGCAACTTGAACTGGTGGTTTACCGCACCTTGGGAGCCGGTAAACAGTTACTGCGTCGTACCCTTTGGTATGAATTTGCTTTGCTTGGATTAATGGCGGGTTTTACTGCGGCATTAGGAGCTGAGGTTGCGCTCTGGTTATTACAGACCAAGGTATTTGATTTTCCGTGGCAACCAGCATGGCAGATGTGGCTGTTACTACCAATAATCAGCAGCTTATTACTTTCATTGTGTGGGAGTGGGTTGGGGCTTCGGTTATTACGGGGTACGGGATTACACCGGCGGGTTCAGGGGTAAAAGAGCGATATTTGCAGACATTCGGGGAATGGGTGATCGCTCGTCGAGATGTGATGAACCCATTCCCTGGCTTATTGGCCTATTATCGTTGTTAAGTAAATTCAGCTCTAAGTTGTGGCAAGATTTTCTCACCGAAAGTGGTCAATCCCTGAACATAATCGGGGAAGATCAACATAACGCCGTCCAGTTCGCATTCACGCAATAAATCTGACAATTGTTGGCGACATGTTTCCGGGTTGCCGATAGCTGTGTGGGTCATAAAAGCATTTTGGGATCTTTCAACCATCGCATTGCTTTTTCCGCCAACATCGACGCCAAAACTGTGCATCATGCTTTTAACTGCGTCTATATCCAGGCCATCACGATAGAACTCAGCCAGCGTTTCAGCTTCTTCATCGGTTGCAGCGCAAATAATCGTACACATACAAAAGGTTTTAGTGGTTGTGCCGTATTCGGCTGCAAGACGTTTAGCCATCAGACTAATTTGTCGCGTTTCTTCTTCATCTTTACCACCAATGAAACATACATCGGTATTACGTACACTAAAACGTAGCCCACATTCTGATTGACCGGCACAGACTAAATAAGGGCGCGGAACGGAAACAGGTTTAGGTTCAGAAACACAATTCTGGAAATTAAAGTAATCTCCTTGATGATTAACCTGCTTCTCACTCCAAAGCCGTTTGATCAATTGGGTCCACTCTTCGGTCATTGCGTAACGTTGATCGTGGTCTAAATTGTTATCCCATTCCCCCATCTGTTCAAATTCGTCTTTGAATGAACCAGAGACAATATTCAGCCCGGCGCGGCCATCACTAATTTGATCCAGTGTCGCAATCATTTTGGCTGTCACGGCGGGATTATGCAGCCCGGCATGCATGGTTGCGATAAGCCGGGCATGATGAGTCACTTCGGCAATACCTGCCATCATCGTAACGGATTCCAGCGAACAGCCCCAATGTTCTGTTTCACCGCCAAAGCCGCGCCATTTACTCATCGACATGATGAAATCTAAACCAATTTGATCAGCCAGAATAGCCGCTTCACGGTTTTGCTGATAAGAAGCATCGAGTGGTGGTGTATTTTTGGAAATAATCCATCCACCTTTCGCTATGGGTAGAAATACACCGAATTCTTTTTTTGCCATGATTAATTCCTTGTTTGTCTGTTGTAAGGAATATTTTATAGGTTCATTTTATTGTTAAATTCAGTTAAGTAGTGTGTTGTCATCAGGACATTTCTTCACGATTTGTGACGGTGGTTGCATCATGAATGTGATGATCAGAATAGCTAGCACTGGTATGGCGATAATGAGAAATGCTGGTGTAAAACTACCTGAATAATCCTTAATTGCGCCCACCAGGAAAGGGGCGATACAGGCGGTAGTAGAGATTAGATTCATCACCGAAAACAGTTCCAAATAAGGCGTGCGCCCAAAATAATTGAACAGCAATATACTGGATGCTAGAAAAGTCATGCCATAACCGATGCCAATACACAATGTGAACAGGATTAAAAATGTCCATGAAGTGGTGACACTGAGTGCGATAAGGCCGCAGATAATTATCGACAGACTACCGATAAGCAATTTTTTGGGATCGAGCCATTCACCAACAGCGCCTCCTGCAAATCGTGAGAATGCATTGATAAAAGCCAAAATACTGAGTGAGGAGGCAGCGACAGATTCACTGAATCCGTTTTCAGTAATATGGGCGACTGCAAAACTATTAACGGTTATCCCACACAGTAAAAAAGAGGTATAAGCGGCTGCAATGGCATAGAATTGCCAGGTGTGCAGCGCTTGCCGGACATTCCATATTTCCTTGGTGCGATAGATACTGGTGGGGAGCTGGTCTTGTTGATTTTTGCTAATTCTTTCAGCGTGGGCGTTTTCCTTTTTACCTTCGCGCATAAATAAAATGGTTAATAAACTAATCAGGGTGAGTGATATCCCGGAAATTGCCCAGTGCATACGCCAGTTTTCCCAAAATATTGTTGCCAGGAAATAGATCCACGGACCGACCACGCCCCCTAATCCCCCAATGGTGAAATAGATACCAAAAGCCAATGACTGTTTTTTAAAAAGTCGGCTAATGACATAAGTACCGGGAACCGTCGCCATAAGACTAAAGCCAATTCCTAATAATGTGGTACCGGTAAAATAGGCTGCGATACTGTGGGTGTTATAGAGGATGTAAAAACTGGTGATAAAGGTGAGCGTACCGATCATTAAGGTAGCGCGGACGCCGGTACGACGAATAAACATCGCTGGAAGGTAACTGGACAGCCCACATGACAGGCCAAGTAACGTGAACCCCAAACCGGCATCGGTCCAACTCCAGTGTAATTCCTTAATCATGCTAGGTAATACAACGCCCAGCGAAGTAAATGTGGTTGCGGTGACCAGAAAGTAAATCAAACCCAAAAGTATCAGTAGGAGCCACTGATAAGTACGTCCGAACTGGTCATGTTGAATGGGCATTTTGACTCCATCAGGATAAAGGCCATCAGAAAATTTCTGATATTTTATTCCGATATCAGAAAAAACTATATCGAATAAAGATCCCGTAGCTAAATTGATCGGTTCGATAATAAGGGGTATCTCTTATTTTGTATTTATTTTTTATGGGGTTCAGGACAATGCCAGTCCATAAATGACCGGGTTGATGACCAAGGTGTTTTCCTAAATCGTAATGTAACTCTGGTTTGAAATCGATGGTTTCAGATTGCCCATGTAAACCTAAGGTATAATCGAAAGTGCCGACAACCCGGAAATCACCTAAACGGTTATTGAAGGGAATGCCGTAGTCGATATGGATTCGCTGATCATTCCAGCTTCCTTTGGCATTATTCTCAAAATAAAAAATTGTACGTAACCAGCTAACCCAGCTAGCTTGCCAGTCAATACTAATACCGGGAAAATAGTCGTAATCTATCCCTTTAGTTTTGGCAATCCATTGAGCGAACAAAATATCTTTTACCGGCCCAAAAGAGATGTCATTACCAGCGACTTTACTCAAGCTCACTCTGGGGACAAATTTATAATAGTAGGTACTCTTATCACCTTGGTAATCACTTTGCAGTGAGTTTTGCCAAATACTATAGACGTACATATCGCCGACACTGTAGTCGCCGAAAGCCTCCAAAATCGGTGAAATCGTTTTTTGGGGATCGACCCGATTTTCAAATTGCACATAAAGGCTGGTATCAATAGATTGAAAGTTGACAAAGTTACCGGCTTGAGCTTGATTGATTGTCGCCAGCAATAACAGCATTGCGGGTAATCCGCTTTTCTTTAATCGAGTGCCTATCCAACGCCAAGCCATTGCCAGATAAGCAGCACCATAAAATCGAGAAGAGAGACTTAAGGTGAAAAAAAGCGGGGGATAGTTTTTCGTATTATGGATTTTTGTGGCAAGTAACACGAAGATTCCCTTTCTCATACAGTATCGGGTTGGTGGTTGTTAACATTGATCTAATAAAACAGTTTTGTCAAAGGGATATTTAATTTTATTGATGAAAGGTGGAGGGAGTAGAAATATAAGATTATTTTAATCTTAGTGATTTTTCAGTGTTAGTAATATATTGATTATTTAATTAGCGACAGATTGTTTATTCAACTTGATATTAAGGATTGGGAAAAATATTGTTAATTAATGGTTTTGTGAAAATATTTTTGTAATTATATTTTAGTTAACTTAAGTATATAATTTATTTTTTCTTGATCAATTAGAGTTTTTAATGATAATAATAAATTAGTTCCTGTTTTGGTATAATCAAAACCATTTTCAACTTTAAATAATTATTGCTTTGTTTTTTAAATATGGAGATAAAATATCTTTTTTTAATATTTATCTTGAGTAATTATCTTTAATGAAATAAAAATATAATAAATGTTTAAGGTGATAATTCATTTGATTTATTTATAATAAAAACAGATTGTAAGTGAAATATTGTAAATTATAATTCTTTGTCTGATAATTCTATTATGATATGCTTTTAATTAAATGATAAATATTCAAGGTAAAGCATTTTCATAAGTTATAAAAGTAATCTTCGATTCTATCTTTGTTGATGTTTGATAATTATCAATTTAACGGTAAAAAATCATCCATTCCACAAAAAGCTTGATATAATTAAAAACTATAGGGTAAAGTAGTTTATTGGCTTTTAAATATTTTATTAAAATTCTGATTTAAATCAAGTGTATAAAAGATATTTTGTAAATATGGGGTAGGAAAATGTGGTCAATAGAGTTAATAAAATTTTATTAGATATATTTATGAAAACCATAAATTATTTTAATGTAACAAGGGCATTTCTACTTAATATAAATAAAAGAGGGTGATTATGTATACTGGAATTGTGCAAGGAAAAGAAAGCGTATTATCTCTTGAGAAAAGAGAAGGATTTAGTTCATTGACCGTTAGTAATAATAACCATTTCTTTGATGATGTTTCTGTGGGGGCCAGTGTTGCGATTAATGGTACATGCTTGACTGTCACTCAATTTAAAAACGATATCGTCTGGTTTGATATATCAGATTTTACGGCTGATGTGACCACATTAAAGTTTTTAAATGTGGGGGATGAAGTTAATATTGAAAGATCACATCAAATGAATAAAGAGAATGGTGGTCATAGCTTATATGGACATATTGAAGGTGTAGCAGAAGTCGTTAATTTTATTAAAACTGGTGAAACTTATCGATTAGTGATTAATATTCCTGGCGATAATATAAGATACTTTTTCCATAAAGGTTTTATTGGGCTGCATGGTTGTAGCTTAACAATAAATGGTATAAATGAAGAAGAGAAAACCATAGAGTTGAATTTAATTCCAGAAACGTTAAGAGCGACTAATCTTGGTAATATTAAAGTTGGCGATTTACTTAATTATGAAATAGATCAAACAACCAGAACGATTGTAGATACGATATCCAGATCGATGAATGCTAATAGATCAATATGATAATTGAAGTAATATAAATAAACTAGGATGAGTTGAAGTGCGAAGCGGTAAGTTACTTTACTTCCGCTTCTACAATTAATCTAAGGCTATTAAATGACAAACGTTTGACTATTTTGATGGACGATTGTCATATATTCCATAATAAATAGTTAACTTGAGTTTCGCTTGAGATAGTGAATTAAAGTACTTAGATACTATCTGAATTTCTGATGATAACCAAAGAGGTAGAAATCCTCAGATTGATTGCAAGGAGTCTCATATCATCTAGATTTGCTGATGCAAGTTAGTTTTGAATACCTTTATGGAGAAAAATAGCCCAGAAATTGGGCTATTAAGGATAAGTCTTACATCTTGAATAGTTTTGCATGACTTCCAACCCGATATAAAAAAACTTCTTGGTCAGTTCTCTTATAAATCAATAGGAGATCTGGTTTTCCATGACATTCCAGATACCCAATATAATTCCCTTTCAATGAATGTTCTTTATATTCGGGAGGAAGGGGTTTTCCTGTAGCGAGCAATTTTAATACGGTATCAATAACGAAGAGGGTTGCTCTATCATATTGATAAGGTTTTAAATCCTTTTTAAACGCGGATGAATAGCGAATTCTGAGCATATTTTATTGGAAAATTTTGTCCCAAAATTCATCTATGGTACCTACGCTTGTACCGCCGCCACTTTCCAGCTCATGGATTGCTGCCTGCGTTGTAGCATTAGGAACATGGTGTTCTTTTGTCGCTCTAGTTAATACCAAACGGACAAAGCTAGACATATCCAAACTATTATCCCTAGCGGCTTGTGCTACCGCATTTTTCAGTTCTTCAGAAACACGAACTTTCAACATGGCTGTATTCATATGTGCCTCTACGTATCTTACTATTTTGTATCCTTACTGTAGGACTATTGTGGACACAAATCAAGATGGAAAGATCAATAAATAAACAATGTTAGTGTTAGACTTAACTTCAGCTTTGCTCAAGAAGGGGCTAAAGTATGAGCAGAGTTCACCTATGTACCTTTGGGCTGATGATTCTTAAACAGAACTGAGGTTTAGTTAAATTAATTTTTCCTGCGCCCATTCAAGGCCACTCTGATATTCAGGAGGCAGCATAGGAACAAGTTTCTGCAATGTATCTTTTAATTCATTTTTATCAAAGTGAGAAAGATTAAGATGACCAACTTTACGTGCAGGGCGAACTTCTTTTTCATACCAATGTAAATGTACTAATGGCAAGCTTAACCATTGGGTATTGATATCTGTACCAATCAAATTGATCATAACTGACGGCGCAGTGACTTCTGGTCGAGGCATGGGCAAATCCAGAATAGCGCGAAGATGTAATTCAAACTGGCTGATAGATGCGCCGTTTTGAGTCCAATGACCGCTGTTGTGAACACGTGGTGCCAGTTCGTTAATTAATAAATTATCACCGACAATAAAACATTCCATCGCCATCACGCCGATATATTTCAACTCGTGCATAATCGCTGACAGCATACTCTCAGCCTGCTGTTGTAAATGGTAATGTTGTAACTGGTTATTTTCCTGAGGAGAAACAATACTGGCGCGGAGAATACCATCTTGATGCAAATTGTGCGCTAAGGGGTAGAACACACAATCGCCATTTTTATTGCGGGCGCCGACCAGTGAAACTTCGCCAGAGAAAGGAATGGCTTGCTCAGCAATACATTCACCATAAATATCAGCGGGTAATGCTGTTTCATCTCCGGGACGAATACGCCATTGCCCTCGGCCATCATAACCACCAGTACGGCGCTTAACGATAATGAAATTACCGAGTTCAGAGAATAATTGCGGCCATTGGTTGGCATCAGAGAGTAATTGCCACGGAGCCGTTGCCAGCCCAAGGCTATCCATTAACTGTTTTTGCGGCAGACGATCGGCCAGACGGGGAAAGATATCTCGATTAGCGAAAGCCTTATGACGGGCAAGTTCCTGAGTAAGAGCCGTTTCCGGCCAGCGCTCAATTTCAGCGGTAATCACGCTATTCTGATAAGGAACCGCTTCGGGTTCTGCATCCAGGCCAACAGGATAAACCGTGATACCTAAAGGCTCACCAGCTTGACGCAACATGCGGCCGAGCTGACCATTGCCTAATACACAAACTGGCTTCATGCTTCCTCCCGCGGATCGGGATTATCGAGTACATCCTGAGTTTGTGTTTCACGCCAGTGGCTGAGGCGTTGCAGTAAATCTTTATCATGACGAGCCAGAATCTGTGCGGCCAATAGGGCTGCGTTTGCCGCTCCGGCTTTCCCAATCGCAAGTGTGCCGACAGGAATCCCTTTTGGCATCTGTACGATAGAGTAAAGACTATCTACGCCATTCAGTGTAGCGCTTTGTACGGGGACGCCAAGAACTGGCACTAGCGTTTTAGCTGCTAGCATGCCGGGTAAATGAGCGGCGCCGCCGGCACCGGCGATAATGACATCAAAACCATTTTGTTCAGCTTGCTCGGCAAAACTGAATAGTTTATCGGGTGTACGATGAGCAGAAACAATTTCAACATGAAAAGGTACATTAAGAGAAGTGAGAATATCAGCCGCGTGCTGCATAGTCGTCCAATCGCTTTTAGAACCCATGACAATGGCGATTTTGGCATTGTGTTGAGTTGTTCCTGCTAAATCAGGCTGGGCAGTCATAAATCAAATGCTCCTGTGTTTTAACGTCCACCAGAATGAAAATAACGCTTTGAGGCTGCGGATCATATCATGCTCACAAGCTAAGGAAAACGATTGCGTTACTTTATACTTCCATTGTGATACCTGAATGTGTGGGTGTTTCTGATTAATTCAGAATGGGAAAGAGATAAGATCGATTGATTTATCCGTTACTTTGAACATTGATCCCTGATGATGCCATGAGCCAAGTACACCGCGGTAAAGGGTTTTATCATGCAGAGGAACTTCATGTACCAAAGGGCGGTGGGTATGTCCATGAATCATCCAGTCAGCTTGATGCCGCTCAAAAGTATCAATAACAGCTTGCTGGTTTACATCCATAATGGCTTCGGATTTTCTGCTGTTGACCGATTGGCTGTTGGCTCGCATTTTTACGGCAATTTTTTGGCGGATAGACAGAGGTAGCAGTAGAAACAGACGTTGGACCCACGGGGTATGAACCCGCTTACGATATCGTTGATAATCTTTGTCATCAGTACACAAGGTATCGCCGTGCAGAATAAGCACTCGCTTACCGTACAGTTCCAGTACTTTTTCCTGTGGAAGCAATATGACGCCGCTCTCTTTAGCAAAGCGCGAACCGAGCAGAAAGTCACGGTTGCCGTGAATAAAGTAACAGGTAACACCTTGTTGTTGCACAGTTTTTAATGCGCTAGCGATTTCACGGTGGAGAGGATTGTTATCATCATCGCCGATCCAGTAATCGAACAGATCACCGAGAATATAGAGGCTATCGGCCTGAATGGCATCCTCATGCAAAAAACGCAGAAAACCGGCAGTGATTGCCGGTTCATGTTCGCTGAGATGTAAATCTGCGATAAAAAGTGTGCACATATTCAGTGAGTTATTCGCTGACAGTTACTTTTTCGATGATAACATCTTCGAGTGGTACATCTTGGTGCATACCGCTGCGACCGGTAGAAACGCCTTTGATCTTATCAACAACGTCCATACCTTCGATCACTTCGGCAAAGACGCAGTAACCCCAGCCATCAGGGCGCTCAGAACGGAAGTTCAGGAAATCATTATCAACAACGTTAATGAAGAACTGCGCAGTTGCTGAGTGTGGATCGTTGGTGCGGGCCATTGCCAAAGTACCACGGTTGTTTTTCAGACCGTTATTGGCTTCGTTTTTGATAGCTGCATCTGTCGGCTTTTGTTTCATACCAGGTTCAAATCCACCACCCTGAATCATGAAACCGTTAATAACACGGTGGAAAATAGTATTATCGTAGAAGCTATTGCGGCAGTAGTTCAAGAAATTCTCAACAGTTACAGGAGCTTTGTCGGCGAAAGTATTAATTACGATATCGCCAAAATTGGTATGGAAAGTCACCATAATTGAAATCCTAATAATAGTTTTGACTAACCCAGTTAGGGCATTCGGACCAGGCGGCTTTTATATCACATATACCATAATGAGTCAGTACCTATTAGTTTCAGTAAGCTATATTGATCGCTAGCCTTGCAAAGCGCTTGATATCAGGTTTCAATATCCTATTGGACTATGCCATATCGAGCCGTTATTGATGAGATAGGGACATAAATCCAGAATTATCAATTCGTTATTTTTAACACACGTACAGTGAATTTACGGAAAATCTCGATGCTAAAAATTTTCAATACCCTCAGCCGTCAGAAAGAAGAATTTAAGCCAATCCATCCAGGGAAAGTAGGGATGTACGTGTGTGGTATCACGATTTATGACCTGTGTCATATTGGTCACGGCAGAACCTTTGTTTCCTTTGATGTGGTTGCTCGTTATCTGCGCTATCTGGGATACGATTTAACTTATGTACGCAATGTGACCGATGTTGATGACAAAATCATCAAACGGGCGACAGAAAACAGCGAGAGTTGTGATGATCTGACCGGTCGTATGTTGGTAGAAATGTACAAAGATTTTGACGCGCTGAATATCTTACGCCCTGATCTGGAACCACGTGCGACCCGGCATATCCCGGAGATTATTACACTGACCGAATCGTTGATAAAACGTGGTCATGCTTATGTTGCGGATAATGGCGATGTCATGTTTTCCGTCGAGAGTGATCAGGATTACGGATCACTTTCCCGTCAGGATCTCAGCCAGTTACAAGCGGGGGCGCGAGTGGAAGTGGCTGATGTTAAGCGTAACCCGATGGATTTTGTGTTGTGGAAAATGTCCAAACCCGGTGAACCAAGTTGGGAATCGCCGTGGGGAGCGGGCCGTCCGGGTTGGCATATTGAATGTTCTGCCATGAACAGTAAACAGCTAGGTAATCATTTTGATATTCATGGTGGTGGCGCTGATCTGATGTTTCCCCATCATGAAAACGAAATTGCACAATCTACCTGCGCTCATGATGGTCCGTATGTGAATTACTGGATGCATTCAGGGATGGTGATGGTGGATAAAGAGAAGATGTCCAAATCGCTGGACAATTTCTTTACTATCCGCGATGTATTGGAATATTACGATGCAGAGACGGTGCGTTATTTCTTGTTGTCAGGCCATTACCGCAGTCAACTTAACTATACAGAAGATAACCTAAAGCAGGCCCGTACCGCACTTGAACGATTTTATACAGCTCTGCGAGGTACAGATGCTTCTGTACGGCCAGCCGGTGGTGAAGTATTCGAGGCGCGTTTCATTGAAGCGATGAATGATGACTTCAATACGCCAGAGGCTTATTCGGTACTGTTTGATATGACACGTGAAATCAACCGCCTGAAATCAGAAGATATGGACGCAGCGAATGGCTTAGCGGCTGAATTACGCAAGTTGGCGGGTATTTTAGGTTTATTGCAACAAGAACCGGAGCAATTCCTGCACCGAGGTGTTCAGGCTGACGATGAAGAGACTGCGAAAATTGAAGCGCTGATTAAGCAGCGTAACGATGCCCGTAAAAATAAAGATTGGCCGCTGGCAGATTCTGCTCGTAATCAATTAAATGAGATGGGTATTGAACTAGAAGATGGGCCGCAAGGAACAAGCTGGCGTCGTAAATAAGTTCGATGTGTTTTTGGTGTTAATTTATCATTTAGGCTCCCTGCTGAGGGAGTCTAAGATTGAGGGTTAATCTCTATTGTTCCATTTGTTGCTTGGTGAGATCTCCTGATTAACAGATAAGGCAAGTCTGAAAAAAATGTTTATGATTTTTTGAATAAATTTAAAAAAATTCTCTGGCTTATAAAATTTCTATTTAAACAGATTGGAATCTTTTAATTTCTCCGGGCTGGATATCTATAAAAATATATTGATTGTAATTTCTGCATGGATACACCCAATAATTTATAGTCATAATATTTCAAACGACTATTTTCTTTAATAATAATTTTAGTAATATCCGTTTGGGTAATTAATTGATAATAATGATATTGTTGATAAAGTTTTTTTACTTTTATTGAATAATTTATAACTTGTAAAATAATAACGATTAACCATCTAATTAATAAATGATGAGGTAGTGAATGTAATTGTTATTGTTTTTGAGCCAGACTGTGATTATTGTGAATTATAATGAGTTATTGACACAATAATTTAATATGTTAATTGCAAAATGATATTATTTAATCTAAGGAGAATATATGAGCCCAAAAAATGATTTTAAAGCTTTTTCTATTAGTAATAATGCAAACGTGGTGAGCCAAGAAGGATATGAAGAAAGCCGAAGTTTGAGTACTGGATTTCCACCTGAGAATATTACCACTCACTTATTAAATAAGGTATTACGTCAATCGTCAACAATAGCATCCGTGGTTGCTAATTTTATCGCGACACAATCTGGCGATAATGTTTTAGATGACGGTAATATTGCCAAGCTCTCTGCTCAATTAAACAGGGCGTTAGAACAAAAAATCACTACAACAGCACCAGATGCTTCGTTAACACAAAAAGGGGTTGTTCAGCTTACTGATGTGATTGGTAATAGTGACTCATTGGCAGTAACGCAAAAGCTTGCCCAGGAAATAATAAATTCATTGCGTGAAAATATTAATAGTAGAGTACTTAATACCCGAAAAGTGAATGGGAAGGCGTTGTCGAGTGACATCAATCTGAATGCCGGGGATGTGGGAAGTTACGATAAATCTGAATCTGATTCTCGTTATGGTAATAAAAATACATCCTTAAAAGCGGTAAATGGTTGGTGGAAATGTGGCAATACTGGGATGATATTTCAATGGGGAATTTCAGATGTTACTGCGTATGATAATCCTGATAGACATGTTAATTTCCCAATTCCATTCCCAGAAAAGGTTGTTGTAGTTAGTGAACATGACTATGGAGGTGGTGTTAATAAAGCAGTTTGGCAAATAAATAATATTCAGTTGTCAGGCTTCACTGCGTCAAATCTTGGCATGTTAAGCCGAGGTGTTAAAGAATTTGGGCCGATACCTGGGTCAAGATGTGTCTGGTTTGCTTGGGGATTTTAATATGGAAACCCATGACAATAGTTTTTTGCGTTAATAATCATTCGTAATGCAAATTGGATTGATTTCTTTAAATCATTTGTTATTAAATGTATTTAATCGGTTATCTTTCCTATATCAGAATGTTTTATAGATGAAAAAAACAAACCTCGCTATTTTGAACGAGGTTTGTTAACCGATTTTCTGTGTTCCAACGAATTGTAATAATGCAGGAGAGCTAAGTAGCTCTGATTACATTATTATGACTTCTCAGGTAGTTGCACACGAATATTAATTACTCTTCCGTCTGGAATATCGCATGGTTCAGCATCATGGTAATAAACGACTTCTCCTGTTGCAGTTACGCTTTTGACACGCTTATTTTGAGCAAATTCAGGAGCGTCTTTATTTTGACGATGGTAACATTCGATGGTTATATCACCGTTGGTTGTGTCTACCGATTCACGAACCCAAATGAGATTTAACCCGTTACTGTCTGCCGGAATGATAGTACCGCCGTGAATTCCCCAGGCACCATCTTTAGCAAAACCGTTGCAGCCGCTGATACGATATTTCCCTGTATCTATACGCTTAACCGTCACTCCCTCAGCTTCGCTGGTTAACTCGTAAGCTCCGTCTGGATGAATATCTACAACTGGGCTGGATACTCTGAGAATGCCGTTAGCGTCGGAGCGGGCGTTTTTATCTGTCCAAAGTCGGCTAACTTTTGTATTTCCACCTCCATCATTTCCGTGAATAAAGCTAATACCGGCATAGTCATAATGCGCGATAAATCCTGCCCATATGTCATGCATTCTTGTTATATAGCCGCCTGACCACGGATATCCAATACCACTATCATTCCCTGAAAATCTGAATGAATGACCACCCTGCGGCAATGATTTTATCCATGCGGTAAGATCACTTATATTCGCTTGATTAATATACTTTGGCTGGATAAATTCAGCTCCTTCGGATTTTGCATATGCTCCAATATCTGCCGCCGTTGGTTTATTTTTTGTTGTATAAATATCAGTCCAATCTTCCTCAAAGCCGTAATTATCACGGGCGGAACGATAAGCAATCCCACCGTTTCTGTACTGCACTTTCAATTGAAAAGCTGGGCAGCTTCCAGCGCCGTTATTGAAATGAGCAATATGCGAAGAATCTATCCCAGGTCTCAGCAAGTCATATAACCCGGTGTTTGCGTTCCAGGGGACTGGATTATTAACAGAGTATCCGCCTGCTAATCCGAGCTTAAATGCCCCAACATCCGCTGCTGTTGGTTTATTTTTTGTTGTATAAATATCAGTCCAATCTTCCTCAAAACCATAGTTATCACGGGCGGAGCGATAAGCAATCCCTCGGTTTTTGTACAGTACTTTCAACTGAAAAGCTGGGCAGCTTCCTGTGCCATTATTGAAATGAGCGATATGTGAAGAGTCTATTCCAGGGTTCAGTAAATCATATAACCCTGTATTTGCGTTCCAGGGGACTGGATTACTAACAGTGTTGTTTCCTGTTAATCCGAGCTTAAATGCCCCCACATCTCCGGCATTCAGGTTGATATCCCCGGTTAACGCTTTCCCATTAATTTTTCTACTATTCGGCACCGCGTTTTTAGCTAAATTGCCGGTTTCGGCTAAGCCGAGATTCTTCACAAATGCGTTTTTATCAGGAATGTCTGCGCCATTTTGGTTTTTTGCTAATCTGTTGTTAGCATTATCATTTACATCAGAAACAAGTTTTTGAGTGGCTGCAAGTGAATTACTGTTGCCTGTTTTATCTGTGAGTTGAACAATTCCTTTCTGAGTTAGTGAAGCATTTGGAATTTCTGTCGCGATCTTTTTTTCTAAGGCTTTATTTAACTGAGTAGTGAGTTTGACTATATCCCCATCATCCAGAACATCATCACCATATTGTGTCGCGATAAAATTAGCTATTGTAGACGATATTGCTGAAGATTGACGTAATACCTTATTGAGCAAATGAGTGGTAATATTTTCTGGTGGAAATCCAGTCTTTAAAGCTGGGCTTGCTTCATATCCTTCTTGGCTTACTACGTTAGCATTATTACTAATAGAAAAAGCTTTAAAATCATTCTTGGGACTCATATACTTTCCTCAAATTAAATAATACTATTTTATAATTAACATATTGAATTATTGTAAAAATAACTCCCGCCAACTCCCGCTGATCATAGTCTAGTTAGGAATGAGAATAATGGAATATTCTTATATCTTATAAGATTAATTATTTTTGTATGGTTGGTGGCAATAAATAACTGTAAATTTTGAAACCAGAAACATATCAAAGCTATTTGTATTTAATATATGAAATTTATATTTATATTTCTTCCTGCGGCGTCTGTCAGACGTACGGTATATTTTTTGTTTTTAGCGATTGACCAGTTTGTTCAAAACGGATTGAGTTATATTAAATGATCTACTATTTGACGGGGTTATTTAGTAATAGAAAACATATTACATTTGTTCTGAATAATATGTTTTCTATATCATGACGCTCTGTTTTATGCCTGTTTCTATAACTTCATATTACCAAGAATTAAAGTCACAGTAATAATGGATAATAACGTTGTCCATGTAATAATAGATGCCATTGCCTCATGATCACCACCCATTTGTTTAGCTAATATATAAGCATTGCCTGCACAAGGCACTGCGGAATATAGAATAGCAATGTTTGCGGGAACGCCTGATACACCTAAATATTTTATTATCAATATGGTGATAAGTGGCATTAAAACCAACTTAAGTATAGTCGCATAGGAAATCGAAAGTATCTTTTTTATATGCATGCTGATGATCAACCCAGCTCCTACGGACATTAAGCTTAATGGTGTAGCTGCGTTCGATAAGTAAATAAAAAGTTGCCTGATTGGGCCGGTAATATGAATGTTAAAGTAGTTTAGCAATACTCCAATAATTGCACCAATGATTAGCGGGTTTTTAGCTAAAGCAAGGATAGCGCCACCGAGACTTTTCTTACTTCCGTGACCATAATGATTCATTACGAGTACGCTCATAATATTGGTAATAATTATCATATAGGCCACAAAAAATCCGGATAATGCGACTCCTTCACTACCGAATAGTGATTGTGAAAGTGCTATAAAAACATATGAATTATATCTAACTCCTCCTTGGAAAATGGATGTAAATAGATTTGGTGTAGTGTTAAAGAAAAATCTACCGATGAAAATAATAATAGCGATTATTATTGTTGAACTTATGGTTGATACGATTGGATAGAAGTTGTCAGAACCAGAGAAATTAGCCTCACTAATATCTAATATTAATAAGCAAGGAAAGAAAAGATAGTAAACAAACTTATCTGAAAAATTCCAGAAACTAGAAACGTCCTTTATATATATTTTAGATAGGAAGCCAAGAGTAATTAGCAAGAATATAGGTAAAATTGAAAAGAAAACATTTAACATCTGATAGCCCTTTTAGATAGAGAAAACTCTATGTTCTATTTGGTTTAAAGCTCCCGGGGATTCTCTCCCTTGTCGTCGCGAGGCATCTTGAAATCCGTAGGGTATATATTGATGTTTTATGATTTTTCTAAGAGGGTATATTTCCTTGGGGTTTATAGATGTTCGTTGTTTATTTAGGGCTGATATTACTCTGATAAGTAGAAAAGACATCATGGCGGATTTAACTAAATGAATATATAAATCACTACCGGTATGATCGTAATCAATTTTATTTAATGCTAAAAAGAGGTCCTGTTTTTCTTGCATGGTTAATTGAAATATATTTTGGTAATCCATTTATATTCTCTTTGAAAAATAATAATGTTAGTTAACCCTAAAAGTAGGAGTATATTACATATATTATTTTTCTTTAAAACCAAAATTAACAGATAGTGTGATTTTAATCACCAAAAATAAAATGATTATATTTGATTTTTTTAAATCTTAAGGTGTGATAAAAATCATTTTTTTAATAGGTAATGATCACTGTAGCTAGATAGTCTAAAGATTAAGTAGGATGTATTAATGGAAAAATAAATTGATTTATCTGTAGCCCTACAATTGACAAAAAACGATAAAAGTTATGTGGTTGCATGAATACGCCTATATTAAATAGGCTGGCATGATTACAGTTATATGTTAACTGTTTCGTTAAATAAGAATACTAAGATTCTTCTTGTAAAAATAACTATATAATTTTATGAGAATTCAATGAGCATTTATTATAATTACTCTATGCTTTATCTAGAATAAAGAGACAGTTCTTGAAGGGTTATTACTTCATTTTATTAATATTTGAGTGGCTATTTATTTTAATTACAGTAATTCCAATATCTTCAAATTTCTTGATGTGATTATTGATAATGATGATGAGTTATCGGGATTATGAGCAGTGATAATAATGATCAGACTCCAGCCGCCATTGTCTCACATCTGAACTGTCTAGATTGGTGGGACGGTAGGATAGTACTGATAAAACCAGCTAATGATACTGCTAATTATGCTCATTTCGCCTGTATCGGAATAGGCATGATTTTGAAATCATGTGCGATACTAAATTCTGCTTCCGTTTTTTCTCGCAGAGTCTCTAATGTGACATTTGGGGAATGTTCTTTCAGGATTAACTGGCCCTGTTCAAAGCAGAAGACCGCTAATTCAGTGATAATCATGCTGACTTTATTGATGGCGGTGAGTGGCAGAGTACACTGCTTGAGGATTTTTGCTGAACCGTCTTTGGTGCAATGTTCCATTGCAATGATGACTTTACGTGCGCCAGTGACAAGATCCATTGCTCCTCCCATACCAAGGACCATTTTCCCCGGTATCATCCAACTGGCTAGATTGGCGTGCTGATCAACTTGCAGACCTCCCAGAATGCAGGTATCTATGTGACCACCGCGGATTAAGGCAAAGGAGAGGGCGCTGTCAAATATAGCAGCACCGGGCAAGATGCCACAGGGTTTTCCGCCAGCGTTGACCAAATTGGGATGTACTTCTGTAATAGGTCCAAGGCCCAGTATGCCGTTTTCTGATTGGAGAGTAATATGAATGTGATCAGGCAGATAGTTCGGGACTTGTGTAGGAATGCCGATGCCAAGATTAACAACGTCGCCGTCTTGTAGTTCGAGAGCTGCACGGTGGGCAATAACTTGTTGAGCATTCATGATTAATTTTCTCCAGGATAAACGATGTAGTCGATCAATGCGCCGGGTGTTATCACGCAGTCTGGTGTAATCTCGCCGACTTCAACCAGCCTATCGGGTTCAGCAAGCGTGATGTCCGCTGCCAGAGCGATCACTGGGTTAAAATTTCGGGCGCTTAACTGGTAGGTCAGATTACCGTGATAGTCAGCAAGATGAGCTTGAATCAACGCGAGATCGGCGCGTAGCGGGAGCTCCAGCAAATAGTCTGTTCCATTGACGGTGATTTTTTGTTTTCCCTCTTCTACAACAGTACCTACCCCGGTTGGGGTCAGGAATCCGCCCAGACCGGCTCCGCCGCAGCGAATACGTTCGATCAACGTACCCAAAGGAACCAGTTCCACTTCTATTTCTCCAGCAAGCATTTTGCGTCCGGTTTCTGGATTAGTGCCAATATGTGAGGTGATGACTTTTTTCACTCGGTTATTAACCACAAGGGGGCCGATACCAACGTCAATCCCGGCGGTATCGTTAGCAATGATGGTCAAATCTTTGACGCCGGAGTTCAGCAATGCGGTGATTAAGTGAGGGGGTGTACCTACGCCCATAAAACCGCCAGCCATAATAGTCATGCCGTCATAAAAATGCTCCATAGCTTGTTGTGTGCTAATAAGTTTATTTTTCATATTGATTCCCTATATAGGATATGTTGGACATAGGCGAATGTCCGTAAGGCAATGAATATGCCAGTAAAGCAATATCTTCAGAACGTCCCCGGAGGGGAGAAAGATGAATAGCGTTAAGGCGGTACAGTTTGGCCTGTAGGGTAAGGGGCATTTCTCCAACTTTCACTGTATCGCAGCACAACGTCATCATTTTTGGGCTGTTAGTCAAGATTCGATCCCAATGGTAGCTGCCGGATAGGGTACGATATCGTTGGTTGACTTCCTGCTTCATCAATTAGCCTCCGAGAAACCTCGCTGTTCAGAATAGGGGGAAAGGTGGTAATTGGGAGTATAGAAAGCGTTGCCGAATGGGAGCAAGGGGGAAAATGGGTAAGTGTGAGGGGCTTCTAATGGGTTTGGTTCACTTTAGTCTTATAGGTGTATGGCGTAGGGATGAGCTATTGGTACTGAGAAGTACGGTATTGTATTCAACACCGTACCTTGAATCTATTTGCTAAGATAATTTTAGGTGAGGGTTTCTAAGAGAAATAGTTATTGTTCCGACCTGATTACCATTACGGGTATCTTTTCCATAACTGAAATCAAAATATTTCATTTGGTCTCCGGTTTCTACTACCGTTCCATTAATCGCTGTGAAATTTTTGCGGAGCATTGTGTTAAGTCCATAGGCATTAGCATCTTTTGGTGCAACATCAATGACGACTTTTCCTGTGTTTTCTTTTCCTTCGGCCATGAAGTTGAATACACCTTTAGGGTAATCTTCTCTGTGAATATCTAATGGAAAATGGATACCATCCAGAGAATTGAGATTTAATAAAGTCGTTCCGGCTTTTAGAGTGAAATTTGTGTCGAATAAAGGTTGACCTTGTTCATCTAAATCAGCTCTTATGTTTAATATTTGAGAATTTATTAACATCTGAGCATTATCTTGTAAGATAATATTGCTATTGTATATATTGACCAGATGGCTTTTAAGCATAGCCTTAGACGATTCAGTGATAGAGAAATCACATTCCAGTGAAATATTACCTTTTATCATTTCATTTTCTTGCTGTATTTCTACCGAAGCCTCTACAGTAAGGTGGCTTGACCCTGATATAGCGACTGCTGATTCTTCTGGTTTCGGTGTTTTATTTTTAGGACCGCTAATTCTTACTGTGTTTGCCTTTGTTATTGCGAGGGTACTTGAGTTTTGTAATTTTATTCTATATCTATTTTGAACTTGAGAATTAAGATGGAAATTAACAGGTTTTTCTTTACTTCCTGATATTATAAGATTGCCTGAGGAGATGTTTATTGTTTCTCCTAAAGTTTTATCTGTATTTTCTGCCTTATGTTCTATCTCATATTGCTCTTTAAGCTCAGATGGCCTGGGCCAATGAATATCGTGTGCTTTAATGCTATTTGTATTATCCGTATTCAGTGTTAATGTATTTTCTCCAGCGTCCATTTTGAAGGTGAAACCAATGTTTTTATCGAAAGAGCTTGATGGAGTAATAGTTTGACTGCCGTGTTGATGACCGTATAATTGATCTTCATCAGGGACCCAGATAAATTTTTCGCTCATTAATTTTACCCTTTTTTGAGTTAATATTATTTCATTATTAAATGTAGATTAATATAAATATAGTTCAAAATAAGTAAGTTTCAAGATACTTTAGCCTATTTTATTGTGATTTTGTTGCTGATCAATGGAGCTTGATATCAGCACTTTTTCCTGTTTTTGATAGAGCTTTTTCAACGGTTTATTTATGTAAGGAATGGTATTATAGGAGAATAGTTTATTACTACTTGCTAACTGAATAATGTGGTTTAAATGCAAATTTTATTGAGCATAATTGGTGAAGAGAGTTGTTTAAGTTTATAAAAAATTCTTTGTGATTGAAAAAATAACGATAGGTGAAAATCCTGTGTCAGGATAGTTATGTTTGGTGGGGCACTGATGTAATCAATACATATTATGTATAATTCGAAGACGATATTATTTTCAAGCTGAGAATTTTACTCTATCTAAGTAATTTTTTGTCACTGTAGGGGATAGAGGACTTATATTGTTTTGTTATCTTCTTACAGATATCTTTGTTGGGAATTTAATCTATTTGTTGTGTCTGTTTTGCTGGATAAGTTGATGTTAGGTAAGCTTATCAACGCATTTTAATAGGTTGTTATTATCTTATTTCTTGTCGTATAGAAAATTAAGGCGCCGGATTGAAATCATCGGTTTGCCTATATGTGATTTAAATCTCAAAAAAGAAAATTTCTAATTTCTGTACACTTTATTGTCGATTGTTAAATGAAGTGATTCTCTGACGAGGAGCTGGTTGGGGAAATATGTGAAAAATACTATAATGCATTGTAAATACTACAATAATCATAAAATTAATTGCGAATACATCTAAGTGTGATGATTTTTAGGATGGCTAATTTTATTGTGAAATAATAATAAGCATGAGATGATATTATTCTGTTTTATATTGTTTGTCGGTATTTAGAGAGGAGTAATTATCTGATTTTATTTTTTTAGATAAATGATTCTGTGGTTTTCAATATCTCAATATGAAGATGGATAAAATATCATGAAATAATTTTGGAATTTAGTGGCAAGGAGTAGAACTTTGGCTATATTTAATTAACAACGTAACATGATAAATAAAAATAGTAATGCCTTCTTGGAATAGAAGGGCAAGTTTTACGTCAACAATCCATTTCAAGCTTAAGGAGGTGCTCAGAGATTAGTTCATCAATTTAATTAAGTCAGGGTTTATATTTAATTTTTAATGTGAAGATGAATGTTATTCAAGATTCTATGACGTTTTTTATAATTTTCTAATAATATAGGTGAATGAAATGATAGAAAAAACAGAGCGTATTGCAGAATTAGAAAAGATTATCGATTCACAATTAACTTCATCTATTTATAGTGTTAGTAATTTCGTAGGTAACGATAATGATGTACATTTGACTGGAGGCAGTCTGACGAGAACATATACGATTATGCCAATGGAGACAGTGTGGGGCATATATGCAAGCGTTCCAATTATAGGTCCTAATACGGATATTAAAATTATTAAGCCACTTGATTTCCATGTTATGACAAAGTATTGGGAAAATGTTGGAAAGATTTGGTTATTCCAGGAAGCAAGAGCTATTAATGGTGTTATTAAATATTGTGTAGGTGATAATTTTAATTACTTAGCTTCAAGAGAAGCGCAAGGTAATAATAATAGTGGGGGAAGTAAAAATCTGAAAGTTGTGTGTAGGGTTCCGGGAGATTTGAATACTGCTCAAATGATATTGTACTAACACAAGATAGTTCGGTTTTTAAAGTAGAGTTTTTACAGATTAATTGTGTTCTTGATATATTATAAACTGGTTGTAAACTCGAATAAGCTTTTTTAAGGTTATAAATGAAAAGAGACATGATTGCTTGACGAGTTCTCTGGTTTTTAATTCTGGATTTAAGGCTACACTCCGATGTAGCCTTATCTTTTTATTTTAATATAAGGTATTGTATATTTTGTTTGATATTTAGAGAAATAATGTGTGGCTTGCTAAATATGTGTAATATTACTGTGTTTGTATTTTCATGAGCATAGAATGATATTCTTACCATTTTAAGAAATTACTGAATATAATAACACAGAGTATTTGTGATGACTGTTTGTGAAGTGATAACTCGATCTTTTTCGGTTTTGTTAATTCATGTTAAATATATTGTTGAAGTATAAAATTGTTTAATTCTGGGTTTTATGAGTAAATTTACACATTAGATATCATTTATAAAGTATGTGTTTTATAGTTTACCATGATTAAATAATAGCTGATTTATATCGATGTTAAGTGGTACATTACCTTATTTGATATCGTACCACAAAGAGTAAAATTAATTTTGAACTGCTAAACATTTACTTTTTGATATGATTGGTATTGATCTTTAAGTGATATTGTTATAATCATAAATTTATGATCATTTTTTAATTGGTCTGGTTTATAACCAATATTAAAATAATCTTCGTGTTTTTCTTTTGTAATTATTTTATTATTGATAGCTATTAGTTTTTTGTCAAATATCTTATTTATATTGTCTTTTATATTATTAGGATTTTGTTGTGAGAATTCAATCATAATTTTTCCTTCATTCTTGCCTTCTGTAGTAATGAAATTAAATAGACCTTCTGGATATTCTACGTTGTCAAGGTAGAGTGGGAAATTGATACCATCGAAAGATTCTAAGTTTAGTAAAGGAGAACCTGCTTTAAGCTTGAACCATGTCTTGTTTTTTTCTATGTCATTTTTTTGCATTATGCCATTATTAATCAAGGTCACTGTCGATTTATCTTGTATGCTTATATTGCAGTAATTAAAGTTTCCATCTCCAAGGTAGAGATTACTACTTTCAAAAGTGAGCTTAGATGATTCACTTAAAGAAATTTCACTAGCTAGAAATATAAAAGCCGGAACATCATCTTCTATTTTTGTTGTTTGTTTTATTTCAAATTCACTGTTCCCTGACATTATGAGTTTTGGCGGTTTATTGGAAACGACATAATCTATAAACATAAATACAGTTCCTGGATTTTTGATGCTTAAGGAGCCTGAATTTTTAAGAATAAAATTAGCGCTTTCAGAACACCCTAAATAAGCAACTGTATGGCTTCTATCAACTGTATGGTTTTGATCATTTAGCCGATAGTCTACTAATAGTGTTCCAGCAGATACATTTATATCTAATCCTTTGCCGCTATCAGTCATTGTTCCATCATTGTGACGATTAAATTTTGGCCAATAGATAGGTATATTATCAGAATCATTTTGTAGTGTTAATATTTCACTTTCAGCGTTCATTGTGAAATTGGCACCACCTAACTTATCGAATGAATCTGACTGAGTAGATGAAAGAGTAATAGATCCAGTTCCATAATCTTTGGTATATACCTGAGAATTATTTGGGTCCCATTCAAAGACTGTGCTCATTTTTAACCCCTCATAAGGATGAATATTTTTTTTCATAATTAAACATAGTTAAAATAAATATAGTTCAAAGTGAGAGAGTTTCAAGGTATTGAATGAGATTATTGTATATTTACTCAAATTTTCTTGCTAGAAATAAATTCAATTACAGTGCATAGCATAATGCCCTTTATGTCAATAATTTTACCTAAAAATATATTTTATTGTAATTCGGTTATTGTTTAACACTGGAATTAATTATTAACATTATTCCATATTTCTCTTATAGCGTCTCTTTAATTATTACTTTGTTATTAGGATGGTTACATTACAGATGAATAGCCCTGGAATTATCTAACGCTTGTGGGGATAATTGAAATATTTATCCAGTTTTAAAGTAATATCATAGATATAACTTATAATGTATGGTCATAATATTTCTTTTTGTCAGTATTTTTCCATAGCGATTTGCATTATTTAAAGCATATAAATATTATAGTGAATTGATTTGTCTCAGTTTTAATTTAAGTGCTGTTTGCCCGGAATTTATTCATGTTGCTCTGTCTAATTAATGCTTGATGAATAAAAAATAATATTTAACTCACTGGAATTTTGTAGGGTAAATAATATCATTTTAATGATGACCATTTGAAATCAATATATGGTTTTTTCATATTATATTCCAATTGACTTGTAATAATGTGAAAGATGGACTACTTTTTTAATGTGGATATATGAAGCTCTCCGATTCACTAAAGAATATTGATTATATAATTTTATTCAGAAATTAAATATTATTTAAGAAAGATATTTACATACCTAAAATAGCTATGAAAATTAATTTCAATTAGTTAATACCATTATACGATAATTGAATGATTCTTAAAGGATATATAAATATGAAGAAATTTATGTTAGGAGTATTGCTTCTCGGGATTGCGTCTGCCGCAAACGCAGGCAATGGAGCCGATAGGTCTATTGAACTAACTGATCAAGAGTGTATTGCGCAGTGGTATATGTCTAGTGCTTCCCAGTCTTGTGATATATTATCAATTTGGAAACTCGGAAATGATACTTGTGCTATTACAGCACAATGTCGTGCTGTTCATGGACCCGTTGTCGAGAATGGTACTCGGTTTTTCCCGTATTCTCAGGTATCACAGATCGCGAACTGCGGTGGTTATTTAAAGACTGATGGATGTTAATTTTATTTTCATTAATTTCAGGCTACGGATTGTAGCCTGATTAGGGCGTTAGGGGAAAATTGTAAATTAAAATCAGTGCCGTAATCTCGGCAAATAGGGATTATGGATGAAATTTTTTATAATTAATTAGTTATGGCTATGGTAAAGCCGAAAATTACAGTGCATAGATCAATGTTCTTTCCGTCATTAAGTTTGCCTGAAAATATATTTTATTGTAATTCGGTTACTGTTTAACGCTGGAGTTAATTATTACTTTGTTATTAGGATAATTACATTACAGATGAATAACCTGAAATTACTTAATGCTTGATGAATAAAAAACCATATTTAATTCACTGGAATCTTGTAGGGTAAATAATATCATTCTAATGATAACCATTTGAAATCAATATACGGTTTTTTCATATTATATCCCAGTTAACTTGTAATAATGTGGAAGATGGACTACTTTTTTAATGTGGATATATGAAGCTCTCCGATTCACTAAAGAATATTGATTGTTTTATTCAGAAATTAAATATTATTTAAGAAAGATATTTACATACCTAAAATAGCTATGAAAATTAATTTCAATTAGTTAATACTATTATACGATAATTGAATGATTCTTAAAGGATATATAAATATGAAGAAATTTATGTTAGGAGCATTGCTTCTCGGGATTGCGTCTGCCGCAAACGCAGGCAGTGGAGCCGATAAGCCTATTGAACTAACTGATCAAGAGTGTATGGCGCAGTGGAATATGTCTCGTGCTTCCCAGTCTTGTGATGTATTCATTTGGAAGCAAGGAGATGAGACTTGCGCTATTACATCACAATGTCGTACTGATAATGGAGGATTTATCGATAACGGTACTGAGTATTTTCCGTATTTTAAGGTATCAGAGATCATGAACTGCAATGGTCGTTTAAAGATGGGAAGATGTTAACTTTATTTTCACTAATTTTAGGCTACGGTATTGTAGCCTGATTAGGGCGTTGGGGGAAATTTGTAAATTCAAATCAGTGCCGTAATCTCGGCAAATGGGATTTTTGGATAAAAACTTTTTATAATTAGTTAGTTATGGCTATGGTAAAGCTATTGCAATATTGGTTAAGGTCGAAATTTAGGATAAGGGAGAGAAACAAATAGGAAAAAATAAATGAAATTAAGATTTGCTAACAACCGATCAATGTGATTTAATAGCGTCACTGGTTTGGAAGTACAGACCTATTTATGAAAAGTTTTTATGAAAAGTATTAAAGTTAAAGCAGTTCACCATTTAGCGTTATCCCTGATACCACTTCATTGCGAATTCCTTCTAATTAGTACCCGTAATAGTACCCATAAGTAAAACTGAAAAACAGACCTCATAACGCCTTATGGCAACTTAAAAATTAAAGGAAAATTCTATGTCTAATGCAATGACTGGTTCAGTAAAATGGTTTAACAACGATAAAGGTTTTGGCTTTATTTCGCCAAAAGATGGTAGCAAAGATGTTTTTGTTCATTATTCTGCAATTCAGAGTAATAATTTCAAAACATTGGAAGAAGGGCAGGAAGTTTCATTCTCTATTGAGAATGGCGCTAAAGGTCCATCCGCAGTAAATGTTATCGTATTATCTTGATTTAACTTAACTGCTTAAATCTATTAGCGACTTTACGATAGCGATGAAGATAATATTCTGAGTAGTTAAAGTTGTTAATAAGTAAAAACCCGCTTAGTTGCGGGTTTTTTGCATGGTGACAGTAGTATTTTGCTTTGATTATTTTGTCTTGGTAGTTTAAAGGGAACTAAATATTGAAGCTCCCATTGAACTGATATTCCGGTAGTGGTTTGTATTTAGCGCTCAAACCCGCATCAAGGAAGGCGGCAGATTTTTAGGCTGTTGGATTGTGTTAGGTGTCAGGCGTTGTTCAATATCATCAATAAATCGTTCCAGCCAGGCTTGTAGCTCGGCGACATCTACTTCGGCCAGGGGACGTTGTGACCATAGAATGGTTTGTCCATCCAAATCTCCTTGGACATGAGCCGGCCAATGTTGCCCAAAAAGATTGTTGGCATGACTGATTTCGGCCCCTAATTCGCAGAACAACTGTAGCCAGTTGTCGTGATAACAACCAATCAGTACCTGAAAGCGTCCATCAACTTCCAGAGTGTAGATATTATCGTCAGTAGAAGATGCAGGTACGCCAAGTTTAGAGAATAGAGCTTCTATAAGCTGGTGATAGTCGTGTGTCATCGTGTTTTAGGCTCGAAGTTGGAAACGTAGAAATTTTGTCCTAGTCCGATTTCCTTGTTATACATGGATTTAGACCAGAAGTCTTGAGAGAACCAGTTGGAGAATGAGGTTTTGTCCGGGAAGCTGAACTCGCCGAAGTTAGGATCGAAAAAGGTAACACCCTTTTGGTCATCGACATAAGCGGCTACTGTGTGTCCGGCCATTTGTCCTTCAAAACTGATCTTCTTGTAGCCTGATCCCTTATCACCTGTATCCAGGATGGCGTTTAATAGATCTTTTGTACCTTTGCTGCCAGTTTCTCCGCTTACTTCAAGTGGGCTTCGTGGTTGGATACCGTTCTCACGGAGCCAGGATTCGGTTATTTGGCTTTGCTCGGCATATGGGTCCAGGCCATCCATTTGTAACTGCTTAATGGAAACCAGAGAGTCGATATGAAATTGACCTTTTTGGCCGCCCACATAGAGCTGGTTGAAGACGCTTTCACCCTTGGCATGAGCGCTTATCCAGTGTGCGGAGATGGACTCACAAACCCCGCCGGAGGTGTCTTGATGTTTCATGATTTGGTCCAGAAAGGCGCCTTTGGTCTGAGCGAACTTGAAAGTAACTTCGCCGCCGTGCTTACTGGCAGAATTTCGAACACTCCCTAACTTAGTGCTCACCGCAAAGTGAACGATTCTGTCTTTTATCATGCTGAACGAGAAGCGGCTCTCTTGATTCTTCTTGCCATCGGTGGTCAGTTGACGATCAAGCATGGAGTGGCCCGGTAGATTGCGTTGAATTGTCGCGGAAAGGCGTTCTAGTAATCCTGGTCTGGGTGAAGAGACTTTCAGAGATTTACCCGACAGTTCCCCCTGTGGTTGATTAACGGCTGTGGTATCAAGCTGTTGGGTAGGAAATATTCTTTGGTGATTAATACCTGAGATGGGAGACAATGGTCACTCCTTTAGTAGTTTCTTTTGAGATTATTCCAAGAGATACGCATATGCGCTTGGATATCAGATAGAGTGAATCATAATGTTTTGTCGAAATAGAGAATATTAATAACGGCAGAAGAAATTTTCACTTTCCGTCGAAAACCGGTTATCTCTTTGAAGCGTGATGGCGTCTTCAACTTTGCCACTGGTTATTGATGGCAGACATCAGCGCTTCTAATTGGCTATCCAAACTGGCATCAATGATCCCGACTTCTGTTTCTAAAATACAGCCTCCTTGATCGAGACGCTCATCAGCGGTGATCTCTAAATAACCGATTTCAGGGAAGTCTTTGTGTACCCGTGATATCTGTTCGCGAACGGTTGCGGCTTGTTCAGGATTAACACGTAAAATAACCTGTTTTTGGTTACTGACTAATGACAGGGCTTCACGAGCCACCTGTAAGGTGAGGGAAACTTGGTCATAATTCTTTAGGATTTTACGTACAGCCTGCAAGACTACATTGCTCATCTGTTGCTCCACCTGCCGGTAATATTGCTGGCATTGCAACTGGGTTTGATGAATCAAGTTAGCTTGTTCTGCGCGGGCAGCATCAATACCTGCTTGCCAACCCAACTCTTTTTGTTGCTCATAAACCGCCTGTGCGTCACGTTCAATTTCTTGTGCTTGGAGCCGGGCAGCCTCAAGCAGAGATTTGGCGCTGAGGCAGGTCTGATAGTCCGCTTTACGCAGTATCTGGAGTTCAGGGGCCAGTTGAAGGTGCTCTGTTGTTATTTTAATAAATGGTAACATTCTGTGTTCACTTGCTTAGCCAATTTGAGACACAATGCTTGTGCCAACGGTCGTTCTGCCTGGCTGACAGGCCAGGCCGCGAGGTTTTCATAAGGTGGAAGCCGCAGGCTCAAGCGTTTAGCGAAATCGATAGGAAGAGACTCCATCGCTGTTAGCCAGAACTGTAAAGCACTGATACGAAAATAGTTTGCATTGATTACTGGTGGCAGCGAGCGTTGCCAGCCAGTCGGCCAGTTGCCAATAATGATATCGAGATACTTTAAACAGAAGCGGTGTCCCTCTTTTCCTAGTGAATCGTGTAAGTGGCGAAGTTCTGTCGCCAACAGGCAATGGCGGATAGCTTGCCCGTGCAGTAAGGCTCCTAGCCAGGTAAGCAGTTGTTCTAAGCACGATTGTTCTAACAGGGCGAGATTTCCCAACCCGGTTGGTAATTCATAATCCACATTCAGATCAAATTGGGTTAGCAGTAGCCCATTTAGTCTGGGAGAATTTCGCCACTCAGGCAGGGAAGATAAGACTGCAAGCCATTCTGATGGTAGGTGGTCAGAATGAATATAGCTGGCAGGGCAAAATCGAAACTGATAGGGCGTTAATACTGTTGCCATTTATTGCATCCTGCTTCGATGCCACAGGAATTGCGCCAGATTACTGACAAATAATAAAGCTAATAATAGTACCAACAGCCCAATCAGACGCCCCTGTGACTCTTCGGTAACTTGGATAGAGAACAGAGTGGAGTAGCGTGGCGCCAACGGTACCTGACGTACGCCCGCTGCGGGCACTAATACGACGCTGATCCGATCATAACTTAACCCTTCAATGCTGTTATTAACCAGTTGCTTAATCTGGGGAATGTAAGTGTCGAGTTGCACGTCCGCTGCGTGTTTGATAAACACCGAAGAAGAGGCTGGCGATAGCTTTTTACCCAGTTTGTCTTGCTCTTCGGGTAAAACAACATGTACCCGAGCCACCAGCACGCCGTCGATTTCAGAAAGTGTTCGGGCGATCTCCTGCGCTTTGGCGAAGTTAAGCCGCGCCCGCTCTTCTATTGGCGAGGAGATAAGGCCGTCTTTGGGGAAGACATCTTGTAACGAAGAGAAGTTCTCCCGTGGATATCCTTTACGTTTGAGCACTTCAACCGCTTGCGCTACATCAGACTCTTCGACTAATAACTTGATATAGCCATCTTTGTCTGGCTGCTTATCAGAGGAAATGCCCGCTTCCCTGAGCAAGGCTAACATTTCGTTGCCTTCTTTTTGGCTGACACCGGTGTAGAGTTCGATTTTACAGCCAGTTAGCATCAGGACAGCGAGCATAACGCAGATTATATAGTGTTTCTTCACAGCTCCTCACTGGGCTTTCATTAAGGTTTCAATGTTTTGATTGAGCCGTCCTACCGTTTTGGCAATTAGCTCTTCTTGCAGGGTGATTCGCATTAGAGACCACTGCATTTGCATCAGGCTGTTAGGATCACTGCCAGGGACTGCTAGCTGCGCTTCCAGTTCCTGTTTAGCCTGAGTAAATTGTTGTCTGAGCTGGCCCAATTCACTGATCAGATTGTTTCCAATCCCCTGATCTTGATTGGACATAGCGTGTTCAAAACTCGCAATATTTTCGGCACTGGCCTGAGGTGTATTAAGTTCATCCAGGCTGGTGATTAGTGTCTCACTTATCTGTGGTAGATCCATTGTTCCTCCAAATTTGAGGTAGGTTGAGTTTATCTAGGTTGTCTATCCCTGTTTCACTGAGTTGTGGTTGGTCCATTATTCTTCCAAATCGAGTTTGTGTGAATTTCGTATCAGGTTATCCACCATACCGTTACGGGGGATCAGTGTTTTCAATTCTTGCCGGATAAGGTCGCTCAGGTACTCATTGCCAGGCATAGGTTCAATCTTGCCAAGTATCTTGAGAAGCACCGTCTCCTGTTGTCGACCTGTGGGGGCAAATTCACGAACAATCTTTTTCAGTTCTGGCATATCCAGCGGTGGATTGACGGGCAATGACAAACCACCAAACTGCGACCATAGCTGCTCTTGTACCGGAGCGATCAGCTTGTCCTCTAACTGAGCACGTTGGGCTGGCTGTTTATCAGGCGATGAAGCCTGATACCACTGCCATGTCACTCTGCGCTGTGTCGCTGGATCAAAATCGCCTAAAACGTTCTCCAGCGATTCTCCCTGTAGCCAGCGTTGTTGGCGCTCTTTCAGCATTTGCTGATCCGGCGTGGTTTCCAGTGCTTGTTCAAAGCTGTGCTGGTGCCTGGAACTGACCGAAGGTTGTACCTTTGATTGCGACACGGTGTTATAGGATGGTCCTTCAATCCTATCCATGAGCCAGTTGTTCCCGCATGCCATCAACAAAGGAGAGCAATTGTGGATCGTCGCTGCCAGCCATTCGCGTCAGTCTCTGCTCCAGAGCGGATGCCAGCCCCAGACGCCACTCGCACAACGCTAACCAAGGTTCCAAACTAGGCCAGGGAAGATCCCGGCCAAAATCCAGAGCCTGTTGATATTTGCCTTGGTTCGTCAAAGAAGAGAGCCGAATCAGGTTTGCGGCTTCTTGCCCTTCCTCGCTTGATATCAGCCAGTCAGCAATAATATTGGCTTCGTCATGGCAGTGATGGCCGCTTCCAACCAGAGCAATATCTGCCAGTAGTCCTTTGAGTGAACGTGTCATGATTAGATCTTCTGTAATATACCCTGCATCAGGTCTTTCATAGACCGGGTGACAGTAGAGTTGATGTTGTAGATTACCGACCATTTGTTGATTTTGTGTTGTAAATCAGCTAGCAAAGCAGGGTTATCAGGGCCGTCCTTGAGGGCGGTAATGGCGGCACTGACGTCTGTTTCGGCTGTGTTGGCTTGTGTAGTCAATTGAGCTGCAACCCTATCGAGGGTATTAGCGTCCGTTGCGGCAGTAAAAGTTTTAGCCATGATGGTTTCCTTCTGTTGTGTTAAGTATTGTGATTGCGGCTTGGATGGCATCAGCCTCCAGTTGCCATTGTTGGTATTCTTGTACCGAACCGCCACGTCTCAGGCGTTGTTTGATATCGTTCAGCGCTTGAGAGAGGCGATGTTGCATTTCGTTGACATAAGCGGGATCAGCACCAAACAGTCGTGCTTCCAGGGATGTCATCATGAAACTGGGCTCCTGTTGAGTTTGACAATAAATTGTTGTTCACCCTTGATAATAACAATCGCATCTTGGCGGATGGCCTCAATTCTCAAACCATTTTCTGTTGTTGCTCCGACGGGGTAACGCAGGTTGTTTTTGAGTACCACATAGGGTATACGCCCGAGGGAAACTGCTCTGACGTCGAAATTGAGTTCATCATTGCGGGTGAGCTGCTTATTATTCAGTAATACCAATGCTGGCTGGTTGCCGAACTCTTGCTTAAATACTTGCTGTAAGCGGTAGAAGCTATGAGTTTGGTGCTCATCCAGTTGACCCGTGAACTCGATACGATCGTTTTTATCCTTGTAGGTCAGCGTGTTGGGTAAATCATGTTTAGCCAATAACATATCTAGTCGCTTGAGATGGCTACCCGTGAATTTCGTCTTGTTTTCTATGCCCAGTAAGCCTGGAACATCACGTTTGAGTAGTGATTCAATATCGTTCCATTGCTGGCTGGTATCAGTAACTTCTCCCATAAGGCGGACCCAGCCAGCTTGTTTACCATTGTTGCTCTGAACTTGGGTATAACCCAGTTTTTGTAAAATGAAATCCACCCCCTGACGTAACTCTTCCATAGTGCGTAATTCCAGCCGATAACTGAGAGAGTGAGCATCAAGATACTGTTGCAGCGTCAGCCGTTGTTGATTGAGGTTCACATAACCTTTGAGCAACAGCGGCCCGTGATCGGGCATCATTTGTACACTCACTTGGCGATAGGCTGAATCGTCATTGAGAAAACGGCGTAGTTCTTGCTCGGCGATGCTATTGGACATGTTGCTCCTTTGCCATCCTTCGTGTCCAAGCAGCGCCAGAAGACCAAGTGCCAGTACCAGACAAAGGATCAACATCCCGCCAGCTACCCAGCTACGATTTTGGCGAGCAGGGCGTTGGTGTGGCGTGACCGTCGGTTCAGCGAGTTGGTTTGGGAATACATGCTGTTGGTCACAAAAAGCCCACAATAACGGGCCCGCCTCTTGGCGAGCCAGTGCTTGCAATGTGGCGCCCGATGATAGCGGTTCGCCATTCTGACTTGGTGCGACTTCACCGGCCCATTCCAACAGGCGAATTGAGTCTGGTTCGATTTCTAAGATCAGGTGCACAGGGGCAACATCTTCATCTACCAGAACGATATCTGCCTGTAGGGGGTCTGAGCCGATGGCTAAACGCCCCTCAGCTAAATTGACCTCAATACTTTTATTCAGTCCGCGGTAAAAGCGAATTTTCCAACTCATCTGTTCGCCTTATTTTGCACACGAACACACCAGGTTTCCTTCAGTGAACATTGTTGTTCAATAACTCGCCATCCGTAAGTTTTACCCATTCGGCATGAGTCTAAAAATGAGCTTTTACCTGCTTGCCGTAGCGTTTCTTGTACTTGACGGGCCGAGGATAATGGCTGGCATTGCGCACTTCCCAGAGCTTTACTCAACGATAAGCTATGATTAGAGATATCTTGTGTTGCCAGTAATCTAGGGCGTAGATCTTGCCCGTTACCAAGAGCCAGATAATGGGCTATCCCACTATCAATCAGACGTGGTTCAATAATGAATAGCCGTACTGAGCGTCGAACTTGCTCACTGGTATTGCGAAACAAGACACCCAAGTAGGGGATATCGCCTAAAAATGGTACTTTGCGTGTTATTTGACTCATTTCGTCGCGGTAGATGCCGCCGATTAGCAGACTTTGCCCATGTCCAACTCTGGCAACGGTATCGACAACGGTTCGGCTGATAGTCGGGATACCATCCCGACCTGAACTATTAGGTTTCTGGTTACCATCCTCAATATGCAGATCTAAACTGATTTCAGGAGAATCTCCCACTTGGATGACTCTGGGAATCATGCGTAGCATAGTGCCATAGGTCAGGCTTTTAAGTTCCGCAACCCGTTCGCCATTCACTTTCACGTAGTAGGTTTCATTGTTGTCAATGACCGCTTGCGTATTCTCCTGCGTTAAAAGCGTTGGGCGGGAAATCACCTGAGCGCTTCCTTTACTCTCTAGTAAGGTTATTTTGGCGAGCAAGTAATCCAGACCACGGCGATCAACCAGACTACCTAATGCGGCTGAACCAATGCTTTCACCTTTTTCCTTGCCCTCCTTTTTTTCCCCAGCGGAGGTTGTGATATCAATAATATGACGAGGCCCGGTGTTGATGCCGACTTGCCAGTCAACCCCCAGTTCTGAAAGGTTGTTTGCGTCGATGTCGACGATGGAAAGGGCAACTTCAATCCGGGCAGAGGGTTTGTCCAATACGTTGATCAAGTGGGCATACATGGGCATCCTTTCCGGGTTATCCCGTACAATGATGGCATTGAGGGAGGGTTCTGCCTGTACAACCGCACGGCTTGAGTAGCTTCCTCCCGTAGAAGAAGACGCTTCACCAGTAACAGTGGTCACATTGGTATCACTGAGCAAACGAGAGAGAATGGTAGCTACGCCAGGTGCTTCAATGCTGGTATCACGATATTGAATCTTGCGATCGACTACTGAGGCGTATTTAAGCGGGAAAATTTCCACCGTCAAGGCGCCGGTTTTTTCGCTACGCAGCAATGATTGCTGTTCCAGCGCAGATGCGGTTTGATCAACCAGTTCGAGATAACGGGGAGGGCCTGATATGTAAACCAGTTGATTGCCTGGATCAGGACGCCAGCCAAAGCGTGGTTCCCAAATGCCTGAACGTTTTAGGGCCTGCTGTAGTTCCGTTGCGTTGGTTTGTTCAAGCTTAAGCAGGCGCGATTGTATTTCGCTGTTTTTGAATACATACAGCACACTCCCGTCGTAATACCAGACCAGATTATAGAGAGAAGATAAATGTTGCAGGAATTCCTGAGGAGTGTTCTGCTCAAAATGGCCGTTAACTTGATCGGTCACTTTGTCACTGACAACCACTGAGGCTTCATAGTTAGCGCCGAAATCAACCAGTACATCCCGCAAGCTTTCTCCTTTTGCCAAATAGCTATAAGGCGTAGGAAACCAATCCAGATCTTGGCTATGAGCAGAGGGAATCATCACGCCGCTGATGCTCAACGACAACAGTAGGGAACGGCATAACCGTTGGAACTGTTTCATGGTTGCCATATTACCTGTTTCCATTGGGGGGAGGATTGGGTTTCTGACAATAAAGCCATCACTTGTTCCAGTAGATCGACGTGCATGGTTAGCATCTGTTCCAGTATTTGAGCATCCAAACTATCAAGGTCAAGGCGTGCCTCCAGAATAAGATTCTCTGATTCATCTAAGGTCAGTGCGTGGGGAGCATGGCGTCCCCAACGTGTGACCTGTTGCAATAGTGTTTTCAGTAACTCTGCGCCTGACGGATCTTTTGGGTTATGGCGCCAGCTTAACGGGCTGGATAACACAAGTTCAGTTCCCTGTTGGCGAAGGAACAGGTTGTAGTTATCAATGTGCAAATGGTAATGCCCTTGTCTATCGGAAACGAAAGGCTTCTGGCCCAAGCGACTGGCCAAATGATTGAGTAGAGTTTGCATGTTTCCTCTAATAATTAGGTCGTCGTCGATTGCCAATAAAAACTGTCCTGTGGCAGACACAGAACACGGGCACAAAGCCATTTTTGTAAGTGAATGGCCGACTCGTTGTCATGCTCTAAAGCGGTTAACCACGTCCAACAGGATGACAGTGCTTCGGGAACTGGTGTAAAAGCGGTCAGGTCGCCGCCAGCTTGGAGTGCATCCAGCCCGGTAAACCAGTTGGGCCATGCTTCGCGAGCTTGGGTTTCCGTTGTCAACAGCAATTTTTCTAATAGTTGTTTGCGTTGGTTAAGCGCTGTTTGCAAAGATATAACCTCTTGATGATGTTGTTTACGGCATTGAGATGGGACACTTTCCACCTGCTGCCAAAAATGCGCTTTAGCCCGCAATTGCCGTTCTTGGATCTGTAACTGCTCAAATTCAGTGAACCAGAAATCTATCTCTGGCTCCAACAAACGGAGCCACCAGTCAAATAGCGGCTGTAATACCCAGTGCTGTAAAAGATGCCTGTCAGCCAGGTTTATGCGGTCGCCCAATACCTTATTCCAGTCACATTCCGGTTCTGCCGCCGCTCTGATGAACTGTTGTAGATCATCACGCCGCAAAGCTTGTCCACAATTTAACCGTCTACGAAACCAGACGGACTTCATCAAGCTTTCCAGCAGATGTCTGGGTAGCAAGCGTTGTAATAAAATAAACTGTTGGCTATTAATAATGTCGCTATTTTGATACTGAATAGCCGATGATTTTCCGAGTAACTGATCCCGGCGTGGAATTCCCGACTGCATGACAGAGATCTTGCGGCCGAGAAACATGCTGGTTCGAGTCTGATTATGGTCTTGCTGGCTCATGCTATGCTCATCTTGCTGCTAGTCACTCTTGTCGATTAAATTAGGAATGGCCTTATTTTATCTGTCAGGCCAATGGTTAACTTGTAAAAAACGTCAGATTATTTTAGCCAATCGTTACTCTTTGCCATACCTGGCCCGACTGGGGGTGCAATCAAAGCGTCTTCGATAGCTTTGAGTAAAGTAAGATTGGCTGGAGAATCCAGCTTCCATTGAGATATCAACAATACTCATCTCACTGTTGAGTAGTAGTTGGTGTGCATAAAGAATGCGGCGTTCACTGATCCAGGCGCGTGGTGATATTCCGTATACCGAACGGAACAACTCTTTGAAGGTGGTTAATCCCATACCAAATTCTTTAGCGAATTCACTGAGTTTCCACTCCTTAAGGTAGTGGTTTTCCATAAAACTCTGCAAACGTTCCACTTGGCGGTTGCTCAATTGTCGTAATACTGACATGAGCAAAGTGCCTTGTTCTCCAAATGCTAATAACAATAACAACTCTTCTGTTCTGAGTTGACCCAACGCTGCGGGGTAATCATGAGCCAGTAAATCGACCAGCCCATTTATACTTTGAGATAACAGAGGCGATGAGGTAAATGCAATTAATTCGGGTGTTGGCATATTGTGCCGCTCGACCTCACTGAGCAGAGTGCCAAAACGTTGCAAAAAACCGTGGAGAAAAGCGGTGCTCAGAGGCAACCAGAGTAGCTTACAGGTATCACTACGCGTTTTTGCTGCATAACTGCCACGACGAACAAAAAGCAGTTCGTTGTGGGAGATATCGTAGGTATTGGTACTATCCTGCCATGTCATTTCACCTTCGAGTAGGATATATATCCCTTCCTGAGGATGTTCTATAACGTTAAAGGCAGGCATGCTACGTTGGAATAGCGAGATATCCATTCCCTTCCCTGATGTTGTGATGCCGTTCATTCTATTGTCCTGGATCTGTTGGTGTATGTCTTAAAAATACAAATCACATTATTATTATTAATAGATATTTTCTTCGTTTTCGCTGCCTGAAATAGACAGAAAGAATAGTTTATGTATTTAACCTGATGGTTAACTATAGCACCTTTTAATTAAAATGATTTTTGCTAGTGGGCCTATTTATGTTCTTTGGCCCGAATACCGAATTATTCTCACATTTTATAAACGAAGAGTAAAAAGCGATCAAATTTTTATACGATAACCATTGCCGATAGATTTCGCACTTTTAATCATAAACTGGGCCTTTTTTCCTGACTGATATTGATAGTTATCTCCTTTTATTCAGGCAATGTATTAATGGTTCAGAATACGTTAATAATTGTAATGACTAGAGTAATATTAACGGATTAACAGGTATAGAAGTCAGCGCAAAGTGAAATCCAAATGGCTATATGTAATATAAATTACTTAATAATAAATTCAATCTGGTTTCAACGATTTGATCAATCGATAAAAAGGTAAAATCAACCGAACTGAATTGGATTGTTTATTATAATATTGTTTAAGAAATGTTGGTTTATTGGCAGTAATTTTTATTTATATTAAATTTGTTGTTATTATGTAATTTAATCGTAATAATTAAGAAACGAATCTGAATTATATTTCGTTTATATTGAGCATTGGCGAGGTGTCTTGAATGTCAATGCTCAGTCATATATGTAGTTTCGCTTTCAAAAAACGCTATTTGGGAATAGGTTACGGCTCAGGAGCACGATCCTGCCACTGTTCTAGCCAGCGTAAAACTTCTGCGGTAGCTTGGATAAGATCGGCAGGAATATAGTGGTCGATTAGGCCATCCTGATAAAGCGCCCGGGCCAGAGGAATACGTTGTAACACCGGAATACCTTCCTCTTCGGCGATGCGTCGAACTTGTAGGGCCTGAGCATCGGTGAACTTGAGCGTGATAAGGGGTAACGGTGTTTCCCCTTTCTTGTAACGGATACCTACCGCAATGTGAGTTGGGTTGGCGACGATCACTGATGAGTTCTTGACGCTGGCACGCATATTGCTCGACTGTAATTCTTGATGAAATTGACGTCGCTTACTTTTGATCTCTGGGCTGCCTTCACTCTCTTTGTATTCCCGTTTGATCTCGTCTTTGCTCATTCTAAGCTGCTTAATATGTTGGTAGTGTTCGAAAGCATAATCAGCGATAGAGATCACGATAAATCCAATGCCACACACGGTCATTAACTGGGTTAACATCATTCCCAGTACAGGGGTGATGCATTTTTCCCCACACTCTGGTAGGTAGAGTAACGCCTGTAGGTTGCCAGCCAAAGTCACCCAAACCAAGGTACAGAGCAGCCCCACTTTAAGTATCGATTTGATGAATTCCACCAGACTCTTGATAGAGAAGATTCTTTTAGCGCCTTCAACAGGATTGATCTTTTTAATATCAGGTTTGATGGAATGTCCACTCAGTAGAAAACCGTATTGGGCGAAGTGTGAAGCCAGCGATAGCAAAGCGGAAACGCTCAGAATTGGCAAGCAGAGGTAGACCAGCTCCTGCATCAAGTTTTCAACCACATGGTTTAAGGCTTGGGGAAAGGGTTTATCTAGCAGATTAGCCGGGATCAGCATCAGTTTACTCAGATGCTCCAAGTAGTATTCAGACATGACCATCATCATGCCGATTAGCCCCAAGATTAAGGAGGTAGAGACGACTTCGTTACTCTTGGTTACTTGGCCTTTCTTCCGGGCATCTCTGAGTTTCTTGGGGGTAGGCTTTTCAGTCTTTTCTCCACTCATGGCGCCTCCAGAATAGGGATTAACATGCGTACCGGGGAGAGAATTAACAGCACCTTATCATAGGCGTGATGCATCAATAACTGGATATAGATAACCAGTAGCAGGCTGGCAATTGCGCTTTTGATTGGCATTGCCAACACGAAAACGTTAAGAGAAGGAGCGAAGCGGCTAATCAGTGCTAACCCGAACTCAGCCAGAAACATGGCAATTAACAAAGGGGCGGCCATCAGGGCGCAGAGTTGCAGCAAATAACTAAACTGGCCGTAGAAAAAATGGAGCCATTGGTTGGTAATTTGGGGGAAGAACTGCGTTACCGGCCAACTGTTATAGCTCTGAAAGAGAGCGCCAAGTAGGCTAAGAAAAGCGCCGCCGGAGAAAAAAAGTGTGATTAGCGTTTGAGTCAATAACAGACCTGTGGGTGAGGTTTGACTTCCCAGGGAAGGGTTAAGCACTGACGCCATTGTTGCTCCCCGTTGGTTATCTATAATAAAACCGGTGGCTTCCATCGCCCAAAATGGAATAGAAGCGATAAAGCCAATGAGCAAACCAAGCAGGACTTCTTTACCGAGCAACAGCGTCAACTCCAGGCTACCTAATGTGGGCAGTGGGTTACCGGCTACAGTTGGGTAAGCATAGAGGGCCAGTGAACAAGCCACGCCGTTGCGGATTAACCCACCACCTAGCATCTGTTTGCTGAGCACAGGGAATATCACAAAGCAGCTCATGATGCGCGGTAATAGCAGGGTATAAGCCAGCATTTGCTGCTGGAGCTCTGGTAGGGTCATTTGATCAGCGGCACCTTAAGAAAGGTCATGTTGGCAAAGCTATAGAGTTCGTTGCCAAGCCAGGTAGCTGTCGCGAACAAGGTGATAACGACCGCGATTAATTTAATAACAAAACCCAATGTTTGTTCTTGTATTTGGGTGAGTGCTTGAATTAGCGAGACTAATGTTCCCACTGCCGCAGCCATGAGTACCGGAGGCAGGGAAAGGATTAACACTAACCAGAGCGATTGGCTGGTGAAATGCAAAATATCAGCATTACTCATATTCAATCTCCGTAACTGATAACAAGGCCGTGTGTCAGGCGTGTCCAGCCATCAAGTAGGACAAATAACAGTAACTTGAAAGGAAGAGAGATAGTCATTGGAGAAACCATCATCATTCCCATTGCGAGCAGAATGTTAGAAATAATGAGATCGATTGCAATAAACGGCAGATAAAGCAGAAACCCGATTTCAAAAGCTCGGGTTAATTCACTGACTGTAAAGGAGGGTAACAGTATCAACAAGCTGTCTGGTTCTAGCCGATCTGCATACTGGCTTGGCCAAATTTGTCGGGTACTGTCGATAAAAAAAGTACGTTCACTGGGCTTAATATGCTGTTTAAGAAAGTTTCGGTAAGGCGTCAGGCCCTCTTCCACAAATTTCTCTACTGATTGTGCGTTGCTGAATGAAACTTCATTTTGACGCAGGTAATCTTGAGTGGCGAAACCCACCGGAGCCATCACATAGATAGTGAGGATAATGGCTAATCCATACATTGCCATGTTAGGTGGGATCTGCTGTACGCCCAACGCGTTACGCAATAAGGAAAATACCACGGCCAGTTTGAGAAAAGAGGTCGCCATCACCGCAATAAAGGGAAGCAGAGCCAGCAAAGCCAGACCGATGATGAGATCCAATTCGTTTGGTAACTGGATCATGATTGTTTCTCCACGGAGAGATGTTCGATTCTTACTCCCAGACGCCCCTCAATATCGACCAATCGCCCTGAACCCAGGCATTTCTGATTGACAAGAATACGTACTACACCATCTGAGGGAACGCCAAGATCGAGTAATGAACCGGGTTGCAGGCTGGTGAGTGTTTGTAGATCCAAGGTCTGACGACCCACTTCGAAACTGACATGAACCTCTAGGTCGTTTAAGTCCGTTACTGGCAGAGTGTCGTCAGAATTGTCAGAGGAGGGGGTGTGCATAGTGATTAACTCCAGTTTATGGTCATGGGATTTAAAGTAGGCCCAAGGGCGTCCTTCCAGATACGCTAATAAAGGGGCATCTGGTTGTTGCTGTGGGGGCAGTAGCAGCATATCCCCTGATTCCAGGGTGCGAAACGCATCTAAAGTCAGGGTTATTGCCCCCCATTGCAGAGAAAGTCGTAATGGAATAGACAGGCGCTCGCTAGATTGACGTTCTGGCAATATAGCAATTAAAGGGGATGGCTCTGGTAACCAGAGCGGCAATGTGGCCCCCGGCCGTTCAAGGCGTAATTGTAAACAAGCTGACAAAGGGCGTTTCGACGTGGTACGCAGTGCTGACCATGACAGAGTGGGTAGCACTTTGCTCTGATATTCCAGCAGTGCCAGCAGCAGATCTTGAGGGAGCGAGGTGAGATCCGCTTGTTGTAGATCAGGAGCGAGCCACAATGCTAGCTCGGCTGCATGGCAGTAAAAGGAAAAAGTTTGTCCCTGCCAATGGGCGATCAATACCCTGTCCAACGTTTGGGGAGGGGGGGCCACATCCAGCGAGAGATGGCTATTATCCCAACTAAATTGTTGCTGGTGGCGACTCAGGGTCTGATGCAGCGTTAATTCTTCTAATGAAACTTTGGATAGGGTTAGGTCATTCATGCATCTTTTTTCCATTCTTCATATACGCTGCGACGTTGACGTGATCCGTGTTCACTATCCGTTTGAGGCGGAAGAGAGAGTTCGACAGTTTGTGTTGGGTAAAGAAGTTGTAAACGTTCAATCAATTCAAAGCGTGCCTGTTTCAGGAGTTGTTGAGCTGCGGGATTCGCCAAAATCTCTATTTGAAGTTTGCCATGCTCATTAGTGAGTTGGATCTCAAGCGCCCCCAGACTAGGAAGTGTCAAATGTAATGTGGCCGGACGCGATTGCTGGGTGAGTTCGATACTGATCTCCACACTCAGTTTGTCGATCAATGCTTCCAAAAGGGGAGATATGGTTGAAGTTGCTTGCATTGCGGCGAGGATACGTTCCCCCGGCAGGAGTTGTGTTTGTGGCAAGAGAGGTGTTTGTCCATCTGATCCGCCGGAGTGAGAGGATTGAGAGTCAGACTTTTTTGGTTTTGATGCCAACAAATGGTAGGTCTCGACTTCATCCAACGCTTTTTTTTCCGTGATGTTGCTTTCGTTGGTATAGCGAGCAGGTATAGGTAAAGTCGGATCTGTTTGTTGGTGAGGAGTGGTACCGCGTTGTGTGTCTGGCTGTGATGGGGATCGGCCAGGTGCTGTCTGCATCACTGCATGATATGCCAGTTCATCGTTTGCGTCTTGCTGTACAGGCGTCATTGTTGCGTCAGGATGGCCAGTCACAGTGATATCAACCGGTTTCAGGCCAGAATCAGACAAGACGTTCAGGTTTGGCCGATGCATTGGGATTCCAGGTGCTGACAGAGACTCTTGTATCTCGCTAGCGATCTCACTAAGGCGATGAACAGAGGTCGATAAATTTTTTTTCTGATTTTGAGGTGGCGCAGGCATGTCATGGACTGTCAATGGTAAGGCTTGCTTGCGTGTATCATCAATTACCGGTTGGGGAGAATCGAATAGTGGAAGCTCCTCATCTGAGTCATGTGTAGCATGCCGATCCGCTGTTTTACTATTTATTGTGTTAGTTAACGTTGTTGTGTTAGTTAACGTTGCTGCCGTGTTAGTTAACGGTTGTTCTGTCCGCCGTGTGGTTGACTGGCGCGTGTTGACGGCATGAGAGGTGATAGCTTGCTCGAAACGGCGTTGCAAATCTGCGTCTGCTTTTGCGGGAGACGACGTTGGGAGGGAGGAGACATCTTTGCCGATAGCTGTCAGTGGGTTCATACTCTTCTGTTTTACACTCTTTCTTGGCGATGGAACTCTTCTTGTTCCAGCTCTTCCTGGTATTCACCTTGGGCACGGATCGCCTCCTGCTGCTGACGACCCAATTCATTAAATTTTTCTTGCTGCTGGCGTGCGTGGTGCAGTACACGCTGACACTCTTGTAATTGACGGAGTTCCAGCTCCACTTTTTCTTTCATTTCAGCCGCTTGCTTTTCCAATTGCGCTTCATTTTCGCGCAACAAGGCAACTTGTTGTTGCCAGCGTTCAAGACCTTTACGGTCAATAGGTTTGCCCTGACACAGTGCAAAAAGCCGCTGTTCCTCTTCTATTCGCCATTGACCGTAATCTTGCAGGGTTTGCAAAGCCTGTTGATGGTTTTGACGGGCTGTTTGTAGTTTCATTTGTTGCAGAGAAAAATGTTTTTCAGCGCGTTCGACTCGTAAGGCTTTTATGCGTTGTAAACGGCTAATCATTATCTTGTTATCTGCTGTAATAGCGCTAAAGTTTGCGGTAAATCACTTGGCTCATGAGTGCCTTGGCGTAACCAGCTACGTATTGCGTCAATACGCGCAATGGCATTGTCAGCAACGAGATCTTGCCCCTTTTGATACTCTCCAATCTGCAACAAAAGCTCCACTTCTTCATATTTAGCTAACCAGTTGCGTAACAGGCCAGCTTGAGCCTGATGTTCAGGAGTAATAATTTGATTCATTACCCTGCTGGCGGAACGTAGCACATCGATAGCGGGATAGTGGTTAGCCGCAGCCAGCTTGCGTGACAAAATAATGTGACCATCAAGGATAGATCGAGTCTCATCTGCTACGGGTTCTGTCATGTCATCGCCTTCCACCAATACGGTATAGAGGGCGGTAATCGAACCTTTGTCGGATTGACCCGCGCGTTCCATTAATCGTGGCAAAGCCGCGAACACTGACGGAGGATAACCACGCCGGGTTGGTGGTTCACCGGCAGCTAAACCTATTTCTCGTTGCGCTCGGGCGAAACGGGTCACAGAATCCATCAATAGCAGTACACGTTTGCCTTGATCACGAAAATATTCAGCGATTGACGTAGCGACAAACCCTGCTTTAGCTCGCTCCATTGCCGGGCGATCTGAGGTCGCGACCACCAGCACGGAACGTTTTAGCCCCTCTTCACCGAGATCCGATTCGATAAATTCCCGTACTTCACGGCCACGTTCACCGATGAGCGCCAACACGGTAACGTCAACTTCGGCGCTACGAATCAACGTAGATAGCAGTGTGCTTTTTCCGCCGCCCGCCGCGGCAAAAATCCCCATACGTTGACCTTCACCGCATGTGAGTAAGCCATCAATAGCACGTACACCGAGTGAAAGCGGGTGTTCAATCCGTTTACGGCTCATAGGAGCCGGGGCATCTCGATAAACGGGATACCAAGCTTGTGGTTCCGGCAATTGGCCGCCGGAAAACGGATTACCTAGCCCATCAAGGACTTGTCCTAACAGGTAATCACCCACACCAACTTGGTGCATGGCTCCGGTTGGACTGACTTCGGTATTTGAAGAGATGCCAAACATTTCACCAAGTGGCGTCAACAGCGCTTGATGTTGTTGGAATCCAATCACCTCCGCTAAAAGCGACAGCGTGTTGTCAGGATTACGTAAGTGACAAAGTTCACCTATCCGTACACCAGGAATGACGGCTTTAAGTAGTGTACCCGTGACCTGTGTAACCCTGCCGCGAATCTGAATTAGCCGGCATTCATTAATGGCGTGGCGCATTTGGCCGGGAATATGGTCAAGGGAAAGCTTCATGATCGTTTATATAACCTCTGCTGCAAATACTATAAAGAAGGGAGAGGGGGAGGGATTGCAACCTGAGTCGGGAGTTTTTAGAAAATGGTTGGAGTTTGCCTGGACGTTCCCTGCTTTATCGGTGAGATTTCCTGATCTTATTCACGGCGTATTGTTCATGCTTGATGCGCTTTACACCAGACCAATGGGGCTCTGCCTTGGATTACGACGGATTTTGCTAAAAATTCACGACTGATTTTGGCATAGGCGCTGGGACGGTATCTTTATAATTTGTTCATTATTAACTCTGATATGACAAGGTAGGCTATGGATATTATCCAGAATCATCTTCATTCGATAACTTTATCAGAACCGGGTACCGGGGTTACCGCACAACAGGAGCAGGCTAAGGTTGGTCAGTTTCAGGGAGAGAAAGTTGTGTTGGTATCGGCATCCCAATCTTTTGCTGATGCGGCTGAAGAGCTGACCTTTGCATTTTCGGAGCGTAAAGATATGCCGCTCTCCAAGCGTAAAGTTAGCGATGGGCATGCCAGGGTACGAGAAATTGAGGCGCTGGTGGGCGAATATTTGCAGAAGGTGCCGGATTTGGAGCGACAACAAAAGGTCAAGGCATTGATCTCTCACTTAAATAGCGCTCAACTGACTAATATTGCTCAGTTACAGGCTTATCTGGAAAGTTTCTCTGGCGAAGTGAGTGAGCAATTTTATGCGCTGAGTCAGGCCCGTGACGCGCTGGCTGGCAGGCCGGAGGCACATGCCATATTGACATTGATTGATCAGGAGTTGTCACGTTTAGCGCAAGAGCAAGGGATTGCTATCGAGTTGGGAGCCCGCATTACGCCTGATGCCACGACAGCGGCGAGAAATGGGGTTGGCAACTTGCAAGCGTTGCGCAACATCTATCGTGATGCAGTGATGGATTATCAAGGGCTGTCGGCTGCCTGGCGAGATATTCAAGCCAATTTCAAGAGTAGTTCCCTGATGGAAGTAACCGGATTCATCATGAAAGCGCTGAGCGCTGATTTGGACAGCCAACAGAGGCAACTCGATCCGATTAAGCTGGAACGTGTAATGAGTGACATGCATAAACTCCGTTTGCTTAACAGCTTATCGGTTCAGGTTGAGCAGTTATGGAAAAGCGTGATAGAGGGGGAAAGTCATGGCATACGGGCCTTCTGACCTTATGGGGGATGTCGTTTCTCTGGTTGAGAAACGTTGGGCCAATGTGCGGGATATTGAAATGCTCGGTCATGCTTTGGGATTGCAGGATAGCCAAACTCAAATTCATTTCTACCGCGAATTGAAGCGATTGATTCGCTTGATTCCGGTGGAAGTGTTCAGTGATGAAGAACAGCGTCAAAATTTGCTTAATGCTTGTCAACTGGCGCTGGATACAGCGATTGAGAGAGAAGAAGACGAATTGTGGTCGGGAGAGGGAGCATCATGAACTGGATAGAGCCACAGTTACTCCAGTTTTGTCAGGATTTGGGTATGGAGATGTCTGATGTTTCTAGCCCCTTGATCCAAATCGATTTTGAGTATTCTGGTACGTTACAAATTGAGCGCTATGGTGGCGCATTAACACTTTGGCTGGCCCGCGAAATTCCCTGGCATCAGGGAAAAGAGGTTATGGTTAAAGCGATGTTACTCACTTTCAGTGGTCAGGGGCCCGAACTGCCCTTGCGTTGTGGCTGGTTGGGGGAAGATCGCCTGTTATTGTTTGTGACACTAGATGAACGAGAGATAACTTTGCCTTTGCTGCATCAGGCATTTCGCTCTTTATTAAGAGTACAGCGAGAGGTGCTCGCTTCGTGAGCAAAATCGCTGCCGCCCATATAGGAATTGAACAACTAACGGCGATCAGTCGGGAAGAGATAGGGGTTAGTTTACCTGATCGCTACGCATTATTGCCTGATGGTCAATCCGTTGAGACTCACTCTGCACGTCTTTATCCCGCTAACAAGGCTGATCAGGCTTTGTTGGCTTTTGCTTGCCCGCAAGATGGGTTTCACTCTCTGTTGCGCCCACATGATTTCCGTCAGGCTGTGAGTGGTCTGCGTACAATTTTGCAACAAGATGATGACGTCAGGGTACAGCATGCTGTCTCCCTGTTGGAAAAAATGAATCAAGATGAACAGTTGTTGCAGATGGCTCTGCACCTGTTGCACAAGGTATGACCATGACTCTCAGTGTTAAACAGCAGAGCGCCCTGTTGCTGCTCGGCTGGCTCCAACTTCAATACGGTCATCCTGACCGAGCGCGTATTTTATTAGATGCATTACTGGCTTTGCATCCTGAACATCAGGAAGGGCGCCGCGCCTTGGTGGTTTCATTACTTAAACTGCAAGAGGGGAGCATGGCAAAAGAGCATTGCGCCCTCTTACAAGAGCAGGGTGAACAAAGCGCTGCCCTCTGGCTTTGTGTGAGCCGCGCTTGTCAACAGGAAGGGAATCTGGAAGAAGCACGCAGTGCTTATCAGCGTTATCTTGCTCAAGGGGCCCTATTATGAGCCGTGGGTTGGAATTATTGCGTCTGATTGGCGAGCGTAAAGACATCATGTTGGCAATATTGTTGCTGGCCGTGGTCTTCATGATGGTGTTGCCGCTTCCGCCTATCCTGCTTGACATTTTGATCGCCATTAATATGACCATCTCGGTGGTGCTCATGATGATGGCGGTCTATATCAATTCCCCCTTACAGTTTTCTGCTTTTCCTGCGGTCTTACTGGTGACAACGCTATTTCGTCTGGCGCTTTCCGTCAGTACCACCCGGATGATTCTCCTACAAGCAGATGCCGGTAAGATAGTCTATACCTTCGGTAATTTCGTTGTCGGCGGCAACCTGATTGTCGGGATAGTGATCTTTCTGATCATCACCATTGTACAATTTATCGTCATAACCAAAGGTTCGGAACGCGTAGCTGAGGTGAGCGCCCGCTTTTCTCTTGATGCCATGCCCGGTAAACAGATGAGTATCGACGGAGATATGCGTGCCGGCGTTATTGACGTCAATGAAGCCAGAGAGAGGCGCAGCATTATCGAAAAAGAGAGCCAGATGTTTGGTTCGATGGATGGTGCGATGAAATTTGTTAAGGGTGATGCGATTGCGAGCCTCCTTATCATCTTCGTCAACATTTTGGGCGGGATAACCATAGGCGTCACCCAGAAAGGGATGTCGGCGGCTGATGCATTGCAGCTCTACGCCATTTTGACCGTTGGTGATGGTATGGTCGCTCAGGTTCCGGCACTATTGATCGCTATCACCGCAGGTATCATTGTTACGCGGGTTTCGTCGGAAGATGCTTCGGATTTGGGGAATGAGATCGGCGAGCAGGTCGTTGCCCAACCAAAGGCACTGCTGATTGGCGGTGTTTTATTGGTGTTATTTGGCCTGATTCCTGGCTTCCCTACATTGACCTTCTTACTGCTTGCACTGGTGGTAGCGGGCGGCGGTTATTTGCTGTTCCAACGGCAGCGACAAGCCAGCGCCAGCCAGCAAGCGGATCTTCCTAGCCTATTAGCCCAAGGGGCAGGCGCACCGGCAGCCAAACCTAAATCCAAGAGCGGCAGTAAGGCCAAAGCTGGAAAGCTTGGTGAGAAAGAGGAATTTGCTATGACGGTTCCTTTACTTATTGATGTGGATGCGGGATTACAGGCTGAACTGGAAGCTATTTCACTGAATGATGAATTAATACGGGTGCGGCGCGCCCTCTATTTGGATTTAGGCGTACCATTTCCCGGTATCCACTTACGTTTTAATGAAGGGATGAAGGAGGGGGAATACCTGATCCAGTTGCAAGAGGTGCCTGTTGCTCGTGGTCGGCTGCGTTCAGCGCATTTGCTGGTGCAGGAACCGGTCAGTCAATTGGAATTATTGGCTATCCCTTATGAAGAGGGGGAACCTCTATTACCTAATCAACCTACCTTGTGGGTAGCGGAAGCACATCAGGAACGTTTGGTGAAGTCCGGGCTGGCGTTTTTATCAATGTCTCAGGTGATCACCTGGCATTTGTCACATGTGCTGCGGGAATATGCCGAAGATTTTATTGGTGTGCAGGAGACCCGTTATCTTCTGGAACAGATGGAGGGTAGCTATGGTGAATTGGTCAAGGAGGCCATGCGCATAATTCCATTGCAGCGGATGACCGAGATATTACAACGGTTGGTTGGAGAGGACATCTCTATTCGTAATACACGTACGATTCTTGAAGCTATGGTGGTGTGGGGGCAGAAGGAAAAAGATGTGGTGCAATTAACGGAATATATTCGCAGTAGTCTCAAGCGTTACATTTGCTACAAGTATGCTAATGGTAACAACATTTTGCCCGCCTATCTGTTGGATCAGCAGGTAGAGGAGCAGATTCGGAATGGTATTCGTCAAACGAGCGCAGGTAGTTATCTGGCGTTGGACCCGGCGGTGACGCAAAGTTTCCTTGAACAGATGAAGAAAACCGTGGGCGATTTAACACAGATGCAGAATAAGCCAGTGTTGATCGTATCAATGGATATTCGTCGCTATGTCCGTAAGTTAATTGAAGGTGATCACCACGGCTTGCCAGTGCTTTCGTATCAAGAGTTGACTCAACAGATCAACATCCAACCGCTTGGTAGGGTGTGTCTATGAATAGTGATCCGCTAACCCCTTGGTTTAAGGAGCGGGGTTATTCAGTACACCCTCATTATATGGGAAGTAGCTCGATCCCTCTTGGCTGGCGTGTGTGGTATGAAGGCTGTGAAATTGCCTGGCGTTATGATGCGCCGCGAGTTTGGATCGTGATGTTACGTCGTACCCGGCAGCGCCGAGGGCTTGCTAATCCATTTGCGCCTCTTTATCTGTTGGCGACAGCAACGATGGCTGTGCTTGGGCCGGGTGGCCGACTTTATGGTCAAGTTAATACTTTGGTTGATTCTTCCCTTAATGATGAACGTTTGGCCCGGTTTTACCATCGCTGGACTGGCGCGAGTGAGGTGGCGCCTGGCTGGTTTGAGTTAGAAGCCAGTTGCGTTATATCGTTACATCAAATGAGAAAACAACAAAAAAAAGTCCAACTTTGACAGGAAGAATCGATATCTCTCTTTATTATAGGAATCACTGATGCAAGAGGAACCCAACGCCAAAGTACTGCAAGCTGCTGAGGCAGCCATTAAGGACAGTGATCACAGACTGCAACTATTGCAGGAGATGTGGCAGTCTCTTGGCATCAACCCAAGTGTGGGTACAGAATTGTTTGGTCATACTGACGTTACTTTGGTTCGGAATGCTGAGCAAGAGTTGCTGACAGAAGTTAATCGCTTACGAAGCAACCAACCTCCCTCTTTGGAAGAGGGAAAGCGTCTCCGTCGCCCACCTCGTATGCGTGGCATTATTGTATAAGGAGTTTGAAGGTGGAAATTAGGCCATATCAAAATGACCCACAGCTTTTCTTGACAGATCTGAACGGGGTTTCGCTAGAGCAATTACGAGGTTCTGGATCTTCGGAGCTTGATGGATTGGTTAATCTTATTCTTGAGAAGAAGATCAAGATTGAATCTGGTTCTGTTGTTATCACTAACGATAAAGAACTCCTGAAAAAGCTGATTGCTTATTTTCTGCCAGCGGACGCTATTGTCAAAGATGGTCATTTCGATAGCCAAATAAAGAATGGAATTAATAATTTTAAATCCTTCTTGAATAGCCCGACATTAAAAACTGACTGGACATTAAGAGATTTTCTGGCTGCGGTTCATTTTAATTTAACGCCGGATCGTCTTGATGATGATGTAATCGATATATTTGTTTCTGTTATGTCAGGTCATGATAAAAAACGACTTGAGTTGCGTGATGAACTGGCTGCATTGACCGCAGAGTTAAAAATTTACAGTGTTATTCAGTCGGAGATTAATGCGAAGTTATCCGCAGGGAAAGATAAACAGAAACTTAATATTGATGATAACTCTTTCAATTTGCTGGACCATACGAAATATGGTTTTAGTGATAAGGATGCTTTTGAGAAGAGTGCTGAATATAAGCTGTTGAGTGAAATATTCGATAAAAACAAACAATATATTATCGGAACTAATAAACCATACATCTCCATTAAGACATTTTTGGAAAGTCCTAATAAGCAAAGTGGGGCTATGACAGGTCTGGAGAATTCTTACGAATATGACAAGGAAAATAATAAGTTAGCCAACTTTTCCACTTCGGTTAACGATCGTGTAAATCCGCTAAACAATACTGTCCAGGAAAAAACAACACGTTTAAATGAGGCTAGTTCCCGTTATAACGCGGCTATTGAGGCGTTAAACCGTTTTATTCAAAAGTATGACAGCATTATGCGCAATATTCTCGGCGCAATTTAAGGAATGATTATGGAGCATCAAGAAACATCAACGACTTCTGACCAATATGCACAAGAACTGGAATCTTTTCTTCATGATGGCGGCACTCTTGCCATGTTGAAAGATATTTCCAGTGATACGTTGGAGCAACTTTACTCATTAGCGTTCAACCAGTATCAGTCAGGCAAATGGCAGGATGCACATAAGATATTCCAGGCTTTGTGTATGTTAGATCACTATGATTCCCGGTTCTTCCTTGGATTGGGCGCATGTCGTCAGGCTATGGGGCAATTGGAGCAGGCAATTCAAAGCTATAGCTACGGAGCGATGCTTGATATTAATGAGCCCCGTTTTCCATTTCATGCTGCCGAATGTCTCCTGCAATTAGGAGAACTTGATGGGGCTGAGAGTGGCTTCTACTCGGCCCAACAACTTGCGGCAGCTTTGCCGGAACAGACTGCTTTAGCTGCCAGTTCCAGTGCAATGTTAGAAGCTATCACAATAAAAAGGACTCAGGAAAATGGATCAGAGAGTAAATAATTCTCAAGCTTCTTCACTGGGGGGAATTTTTCAAGTTGATGGGATTCCCACCGCTACATCATCTAGAGTAGAGGAGCGTGTTACGCTTATCCAAGCGGGTAACGTACCGTTTAATGGGGACAAATCACGAGGAGGAGTATCATTGCCAGCACCATTGGCGGTGGTGAATACTCACCCTGATCAAGAACAAATGGCCAGGCTTAAATCGGTCATTCAAGAGGCTAAGCAGGCAACAGGTCTGATAAAGGAACTGACAGCAAAGCTGACAGAAACAACTTCGCGGTTGTCCTCTCTAGTGTTTGCTTCATCTGAGGCAATAGAGATTGAATTGGGCAAATTGACCAGTGAGCTTGATCGTAATCAGACGAATCTCAAAATCCAAGATATCCAGCGAGCACGTCAGCAAAGCTTGCAGAAAATGGATGAGAACCAACAGAAGATTAAAGAAGCTGAAAATTCTGCCAAAGAGGCGCAGAAATCTGGATTGTTTTCTAAGATCTTTGGCTGGATTAGTGCGATTGCTTCAATTGTGGTCGGCGCAATTATGGTTGCTACTGGTGTTGGTGCGGTAGCCGGCGCTTTGCTGATTGCCGGAGGGGTAATGGGCGTGGTCTCTCAGAGTCTACAACAAGCGGCTCAAGATGGTTTAATCAGCAAGGAAACCATGAAATGGCTGGGCCCAGTAATGATGGCGATTGAGATTACGATGGCGGTGGCAGCGGCGGCGGTCAGTTTCGGTGGTTCGGCAGTCGGAATGATAGCCAAGATGGGCGCTAAGATGGGCAAAGCAGTCGCTGACGTGGCATCTAAGGTTGGTAGTAAAGTTGTCGAGGTAGGGGCTAAGGTGGCGGCTGAGGTCGCATCCAAAGTCGCAGCAAAGGCGGCGGAGTTTTCTGCAAAAGTTGCTGGTACGGCGGCAAATACTGCGGCTCGTAGCCTGAAAGTGGGCGTGCAGGCGAGTGATTTGGTGGTTGATGTTGCTAATGGCGCTGCTCAAACTACTAATGCTGCCTTCCAGAGTAAAGCGGCTAACCGACAAGCTGATGTGCTGCTTTCACGTAGTGAATTAACCGCATTTCAGGCTGTTATGGACAGGCTTAAAGAGGAGTTGTCCCAAATGGTAGAGTCTTTCCAACATGTGATGGAAATGATTTTCCAGATGCTTAATGCCAGGGGAGACATGATAAATAACCTTGCCAGCCGACCACAGGAAATTTAGGGAGTAAGAAGATGGAAATTGTTAATAATGTCAGCAGTCCTCAGGTGAGTAGTGTCAATAACAGTGTTGATATTGCGACTGACAAAATCTCCACGCCGACACCGACAGCACATGAAGCTGCTATTCAACAGTCGGAAAAAACTAGGCTCACGGATAAGGTTGCATTGATTACGCCGAAACAGGGCTTTGATCCTAGTCGCTTAGGAAGCGTCGGACAGGAATTAAATAACACGCTGGATATGATGTCGCTACTTTTTGAGATTGCAAAGAGGATGCGTGAACTGGGTATTTTGCAGCGTGACACTGAGAATAAAGCATCCATTGACGCTCAGAAGTCACAAGTGGATGAGATGCGGCATGGCGCTAAATTGATGATTGCTATGGCAGTGGTTTCAGGCTTAATGACGATTGGTTCGGGGCTGATAGGTGGTTTTTCCACCGTTAAAAACAGTCAAACGGTTAAGCAGCAGAAGACATTGGAAAGTAATATCGTTGGTCGTAACGAATTAATCGATATTAAGTTGCAACAGTTGGGCAAGAGTAGCGATGCGGATCGGGCAGCAATTGGTAAGGTATGGAATATAGCACAAGATGCAGACAAGAGTGCTCTGAAATCTCTTACTTTGGTTTTCGAAAATCGTAATACCAAGCAGCAGTTCTTAAGTTCAGTGATGAAATCTTTAGAGAGTATGTCCAATAATTCGGTGCAGGTAGAACAGGGACTTTCTCAAGCTAAAGCCAAGGAACATGAAGTGGATTCATCTGTTGCTCAACATGAAAAACAGAAGAGTGAAGATCAGATCTCATTGAATAACAATTTCATGAGAGAGGTTTTGCAATTGATACAGCAGCTTTATCAGAGCCATGTCCAGGCATGGCGCGCGGCAACTGGCGTGGTGTAATACTGGCAGAGTGGATCTGTGTTGGATAATAAGTCTGAGCGTACCGAAGGGTGCGCTCTTAGCGATGGATGCTGCTATTTGAGCTCGTTTTTAAAATCCACTAATAGCGTTAAAGGTAAAAGTATAGAAAAGCGAAAGTATCAAATTAAGATTTTGATCTTTGACAGTCAGAATGTGTTAAGGAAAAAAAGCCCGCTTCTGTGTTCTGGTGTTTGGTTTTTGATAATCACCGGAGTGACCTTTTTATTAAAAGAATTGCCCTTGAGTGACAGAGGCACAAAAGATGATGGTAGTAAACTGGCCCCCTTTTCTGCGGGAGTAACCCGTTTGTTTGACCATTCGGTAGTTCAAGTTGGTCTGATTGCCTTCTCTAGCAGGAGTAACCCATGATGGATGTGATAGCCATCGTCAACCAAGTTTTGTCTGAATTTGCTGTTAAATTCGGCTTGCCGCACCTGGCTTTAAATCATGAAGGTGTGGCCGCTCTCTGTTTTGATGAGCACCTTCACCTCTCTTTGATCTTAATTCCTGAACGCGACCAGCTCGTTTTACAGATAGATGTAGCTGATATCACTGCGGTTGGAGAAGGGATTTTCCGTCAATTAGCTAGTTTTAATCGTCATTGGTATCAGTTTGATCTTCATTTTGGTTTTGATGAGTCAACGCTAATGGTACAGCTTTATCGGCAGATGTCAGCTAGTCGGCTAAATCTGGTTCTCTTTGAAGAAAGCCTTTCAAGTATGTTGGATCATGCTGAGTTTTGGCAGGAGTTATTGCAAGCTCAACTTCCGGCTGACTCTCAACAGCGCGAATCTTTGGGAATGCGAGTATGAAAATTGAAAATTCGTTACCCATTCATTTAACAAATGTGCCCCATGAAAATAATAGTCTTTGTTGCGGCCGTCGGGTTACTTTGGGACACATACCGCAAAATGTTAATGAGCCACTTTCTGTGGTGCTAAGTAGAGGTCTTGTCGTAGGGCTTGAACATGAGACAACATTGCAGCGTTTGTTGGATGGGCAGCATACTCCGTTGTCACAACGTAGGATCAGCCAGCCGTGACCAAAATAGGGCTGGTCTTGTTGTGCTTGCTGATTACTGGTTGTGTCAGTGAAGTAGTCAAGCATGATGCATCACGGTTGATTGAGGGAGATGTGACCATGCCGGTTTCTCTGCCTAAAACGGCAGACGTTGAGGTGTCGTTGCTTACTGTGGTTGAAGGTAAGGTATTGACAGTGGGGGAAATGTATTATCGTTTGGACATGTTACCCCTCACTTTTTCCATGCGTTTAAGCCCACAATTTTCTCATAGTGAGCTATTCTTAAGGACTCGTTTACGTTGGGATGGGAAACGAGCGGTACAGGCGAAAAGCCAACAACGAGTTGTTGCAGGAAAAAGGATTATAGTGCAGTTGTCTCCTTTATTGTGTTATCCAGAATGTTTATGAGTTTTATACCCGTCATCTTCCAAGTTGCCTCTTTGTTGGCTGCACTCACTCACCCCGGTCACATAGTTATCTATGCTCCCGGGGATTCGTTCCCTTGCCGTCGCGATCCATCTTGAAATCCATAGTGTATAAATATTTCTTCATTAATAAATAAGGCAATAATATTGCCTTTTAAATTTTTAAATGCCATTTGATTATAGGTTAAATAAGAGTATTATCTACGACAATATCTATTTTAATATTATTTGCTAATTAGGTCATGATAATCTTTACGTCTGTTATATTATTATGGCTAGTAAAGATAATTAATGTTTTTCGCTCTTCTCTATTGTTTTCTTCTATTTCTTATTTTTGATTGCATTTATTTTTTACCTTAAAAAATTTAACTGTATTTGTATTTATAAGATTACAGTAATCTTGGCAAATAAAAAATATTCTTTTAATTTTATCTGCTACATATACCGATTTATTTAAACTGTTCCAATAGGTTTGGATAACTGTTCCTATCTTTACAAGAGACGGTAATGTGTAAATTACAGATATGTTCTTTCATCATTTTCACACTTAATTATCTGCTTTTTTGATGAAAATTTTAATCCCATCTATAACTGATGCTGAAAATATTGTATGGTCTGTGAATAGTAATGGGGAAAAGGCACATTTTTACTATGAAAATAATGTTCTTATCAAAAACAACTAATTCATTAAAAGGACTATAGATGTTTCAGTTTGATATTACTATCATTATCCCACTATTTAATAATGAAAGTTATATAGCCTGCTTGTTAGATTCAATATCTGTGCAAGAGAATGTTAATTTTGAGGTTGTTATTATTAATGACGGCTCAACGGATAATAGCTTAGAAGTCATTAATGAATACAAAAAAAGAGATAATAGAATACGGATCTTTAATCAAGAAAATCGTGGTGTTTCAATAGCTAGAAATGATGGCATAAAGTATGCGAGAGGAGAGTGGATTTTATTTGTTGATAGTGACGACTGGTTGAAACCACAAACATTAAGAAAATGGCTTGATCAAGCTATTGAACAGAAATTAGATGTGTTAATTGGCAATGGAGTTAGCTTTACAGAAGATCCATTCTCACAAGAGAATAGAAGAATAACACGTAGACAACCTTATGGCAGGGTATTAACGGGTAAAGAGTGGATAGAGTATTGTGTTGAATGTAGAGAATGGCCACATTTTGTTTGGTTACAACTTATTAAAAAGGAGCTGATTATAAATAACCAACTCAGTTTTAAAGACAATACCCTTCACGAAGATATTTTATGGACCATTAATTGGTCACTTATCGCGAATCGAATTGGCTTTTGTGAGGAGTTATTATATTGTTATCGACATAATTTGGAATCAATAACTCGCTCAAAAGAAATTAAAAAATTATATCATCGGGCTGATAGCTATATTACTGTAGTTGATTCAATTATTAACATCTCAAAAGAAATTAAAGGTGAAAAGTCGTTAAGAAGATCACTGAGCCGTCATGCAATACGAGAGGTTGGCAGTTTTTTTATTTTGTATAGAAAAAGGATAAAAGATCCTACCTTAAAAAAATTACTTGCGAAACGTTTTATTGAAAAAATTGCTTTGAGAGATTTATTGCCAGGTGTACATAATTATCATGAATTGTGGTTCATTACACGTTGTAATCTAATCTTAGTATTAAGGAGATTTATGGGCTAGTGGCTATGATATGTTAGATGCTCTATTTTTAATGGTTTGCACCTGATTATTTTGTCATTTCCTAATCTATTAGGAGGAGTAATATAGCATTTAAACTGACGGTGAGGATTGAAATATTTTCGATATAATTGTTTGTTTGAGTGACAAAAATCTTCCTACAAACATTCATTTTTCCAGGTTAAATGATTGAGAATATCAGCCTACATTTAGAGATACTTGAGCAACTTGATAGGAACAAAAGTATTTATATTAGAAGGATGGAAGAGTAATTTAGCCTTGATTTAGCGCTTATTTTGTTTTTAAATGAATCAGCAGAAATTAAGTCACTATAACAAGACAACAACGCTTTGTTTTTAATTTAGGGATAAGGTATTGGGAAATTAAAAAAATAGAAAGAATATTATTTAATTAGAATAGTTAATGACTTAATAAATTGTATATATACCCTATGGATTTCAAGATGGATCGCGACGGCAAGGGAACGAATCCCCGGGAGCATAGAGAATCATGTGACCGGGGTGAGTGAGTGCAGCCAACAAAGAGGCAACTTGAAAGATAACGGGTATATGTTAATTATTATTATTCCCTTGTACATAATGATATAGGACCCGAGTTTGTTGATGAGCTCGGTATTATACTAAATGCAAGTAATCACCTTATAAAATTTAAGGCTGCGCTATGTGTGGCCTTTTCTTATTCTACTGATTTCGCAGTATTCCTATTAACTCAAATTTAAGGCTACACGGCAGCCTATGGATTCCCATTATATGAATGGGAGTAAAGGATGAAATACATGGATAAACAGCCTGACATCTGGATGCAGCTATGGGTATGGCTGCTGTCAGTCAAAGAACAAGGTATAGGAGCGGCACTGGCTGCCGCAATGGCTTATCTCAGAGGTCGATATAACGGCGGTAAATTTTGGACGTCAATTATGGATTCTATTATGTGTGCCATGATTGCTTGGTTTATCCGTGATGTGTTGAATTTTTTTGGTATGAGCACGGACTTGGCTTACATCGGCAGTGTGATTATTGGTTATCTGGGAACTGACTATTTTGGTCAGATCTTAAGAAAAGTTGTTAATAACAAAACAGGCAATAAACAGTAGGAGTGAATTATGAGCAGAGGTATTCGAAATAATAACCCTGGCAACATTCGTTGGGGTGATGACTGGCAAGGTTTGGTACCGGAATCACAACGTACCGATAAATCTTTCTGCCAGTTTGTCAGCCCTGAATATGGTATTCGGGCAATGATTAAAATTCTGCATAATTACAATCGGAAACATGGCCTTAAAACAGTGAAAGGTATCATTTCACGATGGGCTCCCCATAATGAAAATAATACTGATGCTTATATTAGCCATGTATGTAAAGACACTGAAGTGACTTGTGATCAGGTTGTTGATGTATTTAATGAAGTATTTATGACAAAGCTTCTTAAGTCCGTTATTACCATGGAAAATGGTAGTCAGCCTTATAGCAATGCGGTCATTGATAAAGCTTTTTCACTTTTGTAGAGCGATATTATGAAGTTTAACTCTCATGGTTATACTGTTATTGCACTAGCGCTTGTCTCGCTTCTGGCTTACCACTATTACGGTAAGTATACCAAACAGCTTGATACGACAGTTAAGCTACAGAGTGAGTTGCTGGAGCAGCAGAATGAAATCGTTAATCAGCAGGAGCGGATAAGGCTCCTGTCTGAACTGGATAATCAGCATACAAAGGAGCTTGCTAATGCGAAATCTGAAATTGATGTGCTTCGCAACGATGTTGCCGCTGGTCATCGCCGGTTGCGCATCGCGGCCACCTGTAATCAAGGCAAAGCCGGTTCCTCCGGCAGCGTGGGCCATGCAGTCCCCCCACGACTTAACCCAGCAGCTGAACAAGATTATTTCGATCTCCGAAGAATGATTGTTGAGAATGAACAGCAAACGAAATACTTGCAAGAATATATCAAAACTCAGTGTCAATAGCTGAGTTTTGATAATGTTATTGCGTAATATAAAACAACGTAGGTATGGGTTGGTTATTAGGGCAAGTATGCTTAAGGTCGATTAATAATCAAACAGGGAATACTGTGTTTTGTAACACAACCCGATAACCATCAATATCTTCGAATGTTTTACCATCAATATCCCAATATGGGTTGTAAGAGGGGACTGCAATAAAGCCAGCGTTTTTCATTAATGATATCTGCTCTAACCATTCTGAATGGTCTGATATATAGAAGGCCAATAAATTGTCCTGCGTGGGGGATCTTCCTACTGTTGTGCCACGATGATGGGTAAATTCGAGATGCCAGAGATGGTTTGGATGCCCTAGAATAATACCATCAAAATTTTCATGATCTTCGAATTGATCCAGGATAATAAATCCTAAACCTTGGCAGTACATTTCAGAAATTTTAGTTAAGTTGTCAGTTGGTCTGGCGATTCTTAGTATGGTTGATTTTTTCATGGTAATCCCAGTTGATAAAGTTTTTGTGGAATATGCCCAATTCTCAGATCTTCTATTGCTATATAAAACAATCGATAATGGTAGTTGATAAAAGAGAAAAGTACAAAGTGGTGAGCTTCAAAATTAAAACAATCTAAAAATATTCGATACTACCGAGCTATTATTTATAATATGGCAAAATTTATGGTTTTATAATTGGCGTTTTTTGATAGGTTAGTTGGTTGTTTTTTTTATTTTCTATCATATTAATTACTAAAGTCTCTTATATGAACACGGATTTGATGTAAGTAGGTCCGTGTTTTTTCACAATGTTATCGAGAGTATGTATTCAGTTCCGATAAATTCTGATAAATATCTTCACTATTATTTTATGGGTCGCTCTTACTTTCTGTTTGCAATAATATCTTATAAGATATATTAAATAATAAAATAATTAATAAATTTACTACCTATTATTTAATGGCCTGAGTTTTTCAAAGCTATTAAGTTGATTTTTATTGTTTTTACCAAGTGATATGACCAGTAACCTAGTGGCTTGTGCCCCTTAAGCAAAATCTTTATATTATATTATATTTTATTATATTATAATCTAGTTTTGTTAGGGAGATTATAATTAATACTATTTTCTGTATTCTTTTTTGTTTATTATTTTTTAAGGATAAATTTCTGATGAATATTAAGGAATTAATTATAGTTCTGGCGTTGTCCTGTTCTACGTTATTAGGTGGTTGTACTGTTATGCCTGGGAGTGGCCTTACTGTTTATAATAAAGAAATAATCAATGATGATGATAGTAACTATGATATTAATAATTTGGTAAACGTTTATCCAGTAACACCACTGTTAATTGAAAAATTACGAGTGAATTCTGCTATTGCACGTCCTAATCCTGAATTAGATAAAGAGTTACAACAGTATGAATACCGTATTGGTGTGGGGGATGTCATTATGGTTACTGTTTGGGATCATCCTGAATTAACGATACCAGCCGGGCAATACCGTAGTGCCAGTGATACGGGCAACTGGGTGCATTCTGATGGAACGATTTTTTATCCCTATGTTGGTAAGCTTCATGTAAAAGGGAAAACGGTCACTCAGGTGCGCACAATGATTACTGATAAGTTATCGAAGTACATCGAATCACCTCAAGTTGATGTTAATATTGCTGCTTTCCGTTCACAAAAAGCCTATATAACAGGTGAAGTTGTCAGGTCTGCTCAACAGCCTATCACTAACGTTCCTTTAACCATTATTGATGCGATCAACCATGCTGGCGGCTTAACTGAAAATGCTGACTGGCGGAGGATCATTTTGACTCATAAGGGAGAAGAAACGATTATTTCTCTTCAAGATTTGATGCAGAATGGTGATCTGAAACAAAATCGTCTGCTCTATTCTGGCGATATCTTATATATCCCTCGTAATGATGATTTAAAAGTGTTTGTTATGGGGGAAGTCAAAAAACAGACGACTCTGCGTATGGATCGTAGTGGAATGACGTTGACTGAAGCATTGGGTAATGCTGAAGGTATAGATCAATTATCAAGTGATGCTAATGGCATTTTTGTCATCCGCTCATTGCGTAATGTACCTGATAATAAAGGGAAAATAGCCAATATCTATCAGCTCAATGCTAAAGATGCAACGGCGTTGGTGTTAGGAACCGAGTTTAATTTGCAGCCTTATGATATTGTCTATGTTACCAGTGCGCCAGTCGTTCGTTGGAACCGGGTTATCAATCAGTTGGTGCCAACGATATCAAGCATTAATAGCCTGACTGAAACAACTAAGTGGATTCGTAAGTGGCCGAATTAATGTTTAATTCTATTCTGGTTGTTTGTGTGGGTAATATCTGTCGATCTCCGACAGGAGAGCGTTTATTGCGGCAGATATTTCCTCATAAAGAGATTTATTCTGCGGGAATATCTGCTTTGGCTGGTAATCCTGCAAATGAACTCTCAAGTAGGGTTGCGGCTAAGTATGGATTGTCCTTGGATGGACATACAGCACGTCAACTAACCAGTGAATTATGTCGGCAGTCAAGCTTGATTTTAGTTATGGAAAAAAGACATATTGAAGCTGTAAATAGGATAAATCTAGGAGTCAGGGGGAAAACAATGCTTTTTGGCCATTGGTTAAATAAAATGGCAATTCCCGATCCATATAAGTCTGATATCGAGGTTTATGAATATGTGTATCAGTTATTATTTGAGAGTGCTAATAGTTGGCTTGGGAAATTATAACTTATAAGTATTTTCAAATTCTGGGTTTTCTATTTTTCATTACTTATCAATAAAGTAATTATAGGCTTTTTATGACTACATCAGATAAATCAAGTCACACTCATACGGATAGTGATGAAATTGATTTAGGCCGTCTTCTTAGTGCCTTATTCGATTATCGCTGGGTGATTGGTGGAATCACTCTATTGTTTACCGTTATTGGCCTTTGTTATTCCTTGATTGCAACTCCGATATACAAGGCAAATTCTTTATTGCAGGTTGAAAAGAGAAGTAGAGTATTGCCTTTAATCGGCGACATGGCGGATATGCTTTCTGGGAGACCGTCAGATACATCGGCAGAATTGGAGTTATTAACTTCCCGAATGATATTGGGAAAGACGGTAAAGGATCTAAATTTGGATGTTCAGGTTAGTGCGGATTATTTTCCTGTGATAGGTAAGGGAATTGCCCGTCTCCGTGGTATGCCAAAACCAGATATTGTTATTAAACATTTTGCAGTATCACCCGAATATATGAACAAAGGGATAAAAATATATGTTGACGATTCAGAAAATTATCGGTTGCTGTTTGACGATCAGATTTTCCTCGGGCAAGTGAACAAAGTATTTGATACTGATGGCATAAATTTGCTTATCTCAAATATTTCAGCTTCTCCAGGGCAAAACTTCACGTTGGTTAAACGAGGGCAATTGGGTGTTATTCGCGGGCTACAACAAACTTTGCGGGTAAAAGAAAAGGGGAATAATACGGGTATTATTTCGCTTGAAATAGAAGGTGATGATCGCGCAAGAATAAAGTCAATACTGGATAGTATTGGTAAAAATTACTTGCAACAAAATGTGACAAGAAAGACGGAAGAGGCTGAAAGTAGTCTTAATTTCTTAAAAAATCATTTGCCTAAAGTTAAAATTGAGCTCAATCGTTCTGAGGAGTTGCTTAACCAATATCGTCAAGCGAATGAATCTATCGATTTATCACTTGAAGCAAAATCGGCTCTGGAGACATTGGTCCAAATTGAGAAACAGATTAATGAGTTGACTTTCAAAGAAGCTGAATTACAGCAATTGTATACCAAACAACATCCTGCTTATGTTGCGTTGCTTGATAAACGTAAGACTTTGGTTGATACCAAAAAGGAGCTGAATCAGTCAATCAAACGGTTACCTAAAACACAGCAGGAAATTTTACGTTTGACCAGAGATGTTCAAGTTGGTCAAGAAATTTATGTACAGTTACTCAATAAACAGCAAGAGTTGAATATCTTGAAAGCAGGGACAGTGGGTAATGTACGTATTATTGATGAAGCTATTGTAGAAAATTCAGCGGTAAAACCGAAGAAGTCACTGATTGTTGGATCTATGATGGTATTGGGGTTTATATTATCTGCTGGATTGATTTGCATACGAGTCATGTTTCGTAAAGGAATCGAAAGCCCCGAACAATTGGAAGAAATAGGGGTTTCCGTTTATGCCACTATTCCACTATCTGGGACTCAGATTAAACTTGAACAACAACAAAAAAAGCGAACTCATCGTCATAAATTGCGTTTATTAGCGATTCAAGATCCCACTGATTTAGCGATTGAAGCATTACGTAGCCTTAGAACAACTCTGCATTTTTCAATGATGGAATCTGCAAACAAAATTATTCTTCTTTCAGGTTCTGCGTCTGAGCTAGGAAAATCTTTTATTTCAGTAAACCTTGCTGCTGTATTGGCATTAAGTAATAAACGTGTGCTTTTAATCGATGCAGATATGAGAAGAGGCCGTCTACATAAGGTGTTGGAAAGTCCTCAATCTCAGGGGCTTTCTGAATATTTGGCTGGTCAGCATCAGATAAAACAGATCATTACCAGAACTTATCTTACTGAGCTTGATTTTGTTAATCGAGGTGTTATTCCGCCTAATCCGTCGGAATTGCTTATGCATAACAGGCTTAAAGAATTATTGTCTTGGGCAGAAGAGCATTATGATTATGTCTTGGTAGATACTCCTCCTATTTTGGCTGTAACTGATGCCGCGATTATTGGGAGATATGCAGGAACTTCATTGTTGATTGCTCGTTATCATAAAACAAGGGTTAAAGAAGTTAATGTTGCTATTCGCCGGTTTAGACAAAATGGCATTCATATTAAAGGCGTATTGTTAAACGCGGTAGAGAAGAAATCTGGTCTCTATTATGATTATGGCGGATGTCATCAATACAGTTACAAGGAGTGATCACCTTATTCTCCGGCTTGTGGGGCCGGAGAAATTTTATCAATGAGCTCTTATTTCCTTTCATATGTTTCTTAATAGTCAGTCAATCCGTTCAATTTAAGGGAAAATGGCCCATTTTTCCTTTCATTTTGCAAGCGTAGTTATGGTGAAACCCAGAGACTTTTATTCTGGTGACTTTAATAGCTTTACAGTTGTAGAATGTCATTATAAGATGCATGTGAAATGCAGTTTATGATCAGAGAACCTTCTATGAGCGACCTCATTTGTTACAAACGAATACCAATCTGGCAGAAAAATACTATTCCTGAAATGTTCACTGAAAGACATAATACTAAAGAGGGGACTTACGCTTGTCTTGAGATTTTTGAAGGTGAAATGGAATTTGTGATTTTCGATGGTGATCAGGAAGAAACCTCATATTTTAATGTGCAAAGGCAACCTCCCATTATTCAGCCACAAGTCTGGCATAAAATTAAATGGGTAAGTGATGATATTAAATGCCAGCTCTCTTTTTTATGTGAACCACAATATTTGTTTTATAAACAAAATAATTTGTCATTACCTCATTCTGAAATTAGATATCTGGCAGATATTATTTCTCCTTGTAAGACATTAGATCTGGGGGCCGGTTCTGGCCGGAATACTTTCTATCTGGCAGAAAGAGGTTATGACGTTACGGCCGTGGATATTAATCCACAATATATTAACGCAATTAATGCCATTAAAGAAAAACAGCGGATTAAAAATATTTGTACGGCTGTTTATGATATCAATTCTCACAATATCACCGAAAAATATGATTTAATTATTTCAACTGTGGTACTGATGTTTCTGCAACGGGAAAAGATCGCCGATATTATTTATAATATGCAAAAACAGACGAATAAAGGTGGTATTAATCTGATTGTTTGTCCGGTTGAAACAGATTATGCACTATATTCATTATTGCCATTCAAAAGTTTTCTCATACCAGGTGAATTAGAGAATTATTATTCTGACTGGGAAATTATTAAGTATAATGAAAACCCCGGTCATCTTCATAAAACAGATGGAAATGGTAATAGAATAAAATTAAATTTCGCTACGCTTATTGCCAGAAAATGATAAAGCACTTATACCCGTCATCTTTCAAGTTGCTTCTTTGTTGGCTGCACTCACTCACCCCAGTCACATAGTTATCTATGCTCCCGGGGATTCGCTCCCTTGCCGCCGCGATGCATCTTGAAATCCATAGGGTATAGATGGATTTTTAACGTTAGGTTAATAGTAACAGCCGGTTCAACCGGTTGTTGATTTATTTTCTAAGTTAATATCTACAATGTGTATGCCATCCTGCCATTATTATTAAAGGTTAACAGTGGGTTTGCATGATTTCGTTATATCGTTGCTGGTCCCGGTACATTTGTAGATAGACCTGATATTTGGCCTGATGAAATGAAAATGTCTCTTTTTCCGGTTTGATAATGCTGCCATCACGTACCATCGATTTCGCCGCTTGAGCGAAGTCTGCAAAGGAACCACAAGCAACGGCGCTAAGCAAAGCAGAGCCAAGATTGACAGCATCCTCTTCCTGAGTGAGATGGATTTCGCGCCCGGTAGCATTGGCATATTCACGTAACCATAGTGGGTTTTTAGTTGCGCCGCCACACATAACTAGCCTGTTTATCTTATGCCCTGCTTCTATTAGTGCATCAATAATATGGCGGGTGCCATAAGCGATAGATTGCAGCGTTGCCAAGTAATGGCGGGCCAGAGCATCACGACTATCTGCCAGCGTCAGCCCGCTTACCATTCCCTTAGCATTAGGGTTTGCCCTTGGTGAACGGTTGCCGTGATGGTCACTTAAAATATGAAGTTGTGCGGTCGGGTATTTTTCTTGCTTTTCTAACTGTGCGACAGCTTCATTCAGTAGCTGGTAGTAATGATGACCAGATCCCTCGGCTTCGGCTTCTAGATCTGGCCAACTATTATGTTGACGAATTGACCACTCAACTAATGCACCAGCGGCGCTTTGCCCACCTTCGTTGAGCCAGTAACCGGGTAGCATTGCACCGAAATAGGGTCCCCAAACTCCTGGAACCATGACAGGATGAGGGCTGACAATCATATGGCAGTTTGAGGTGCCGCTAATAATGACCAGGCTGCCCTCTGGATAGGCGCCAGCCAGTGCCAATCCGCCGGCATGAGCGTCAATAATACCACCGGCGACGATGACTCCTGTATGCAGCCCAAAATCTTTAGCCACTTCAACAGTCAGATAGCCTGCTTTTTCGCCAAGTTCAATGATGGTAGACGGAACTTTATTTGTTAAATCTTCTAACCCCACATCATAAAGTAGTTTTTCGCTGAACTGTTTTTGATGAGCCAGATAGTTCCATTTACAAGTGAGCGTGCAAATACTGGCTACATCAGCGGCAGTTGCTTTCCACACCAAAAAATCAGCTAAATCAAAGAAGCGCCAGATATCCTGATAACGTTGAGGAAAGTGTTTTTTTAGCCATAAGATTTTCGGTAGTTCCATTTCAGGGCTGATTTCACCACCTACATAGCAGAGTGCTGGGTCATTGGTTTGATTTATCATGCTGGCTTCCTTGATTGCACGATGATCCATCCACATGATGATATCGTGTTCAGGATTGCCATTTTCAGCAACAGAAAGAGGACATCCTTCTGTTGCTACCGCGACTAATGAACAGGTGGCATCAAAGCCGATTGATTTAACATCAATAGGATTAATATTTGCCAATGCAATAGTTTCTCTTACTGTTGCACATACTTGCGCCCAGATATCAGTAGAAGATTGTTCAACAAAATCAGCTTTTGGATGAAATTGTTGGATAGGGCGAGCAGAGAATGCGTGTCGTTTGCCGCGTTGGTCAAAAACCGCAGTACGGACACTGGCGGAGCCAACATCAACACCAATGAAAAATTGTTGTTCCACCATGAGGTTCTTCCCTTATTCATTAATCTAAGTGGATAAAATGAGTTGAGTGGAACAATAACACAATGAGGTTATTCAATTATTGTGAAGCTGCTCGAAAAAGATTTGCTGATTTTATGATGATAAAAAAATATCACCTATATTTTCTATTGCCCTTTTGATTGACGCAATAAATCCATTCCAGAATAGTGGTTTGTTTAAAACGAAAAACATGAGAGGTAGAGTGAGCAAGATATTTTCAGAAAAATCGCTGACAATTTCTACGTGATAATTTTTTCTTAAAAAAATCGATTTTAAAAATAATAGTAATCAGTTCATTAATTAACCAAAAACGGGGTGTAAAGGGTAATATTTTGTTGTTTTTACTTTAATTAATTGAAAGAATCAAATGTTCAAGTAAATTATTTAGATTAAGGAAGTGATTTATATGTAAATATCTTTTAATGTATTTGGCGTGATAAATTTTTGAACATTCTAATCTTAAAATTCTATCGAGTGATATCACTCACAAGTATTAAATCTTTTTCCATTTTTACGAAATTTTTTCTCGCATATTTTCTGTAAATATTCTTTATTAAGTTGCTGCGCATATGTTGTTATTTTGTTATGAGATATCCGAGGGAATATATGGGATTAATCACAGAATGGCTGAGTGCTATTAACGGGATAGTATTGGGAGTACCGATGATGGTCGGTCTTCTGGGGGTTGGGTTGTTCATGCAGCTCCGTCTCTCTTTTCTGCCTATACGTAAATTGGGAACGGGTTTTAAATTACTATTTGAGCGTAATCATCAGCGGGGAGAAGGGCAGATATCGCCATTTAATGCATTGATGACTGCGCTTTCTGCCACCATTGGGACAGGTAATATAGCTGGTGTAGCTACTGCGGTTGTATTGGGAGGGCCAGGCGCACTGTTTTGGATGTGGATAACTGCATTAGTGGGCATGGCAACCAAATATTCAGAGGCGGTACTGGCAATCCGTTTCCGTGAGGTTGACAAGAATGGTCACTATGTTGGTGGCCCCATGTATTACATAAAAAACGGTTTAGGTAAAAAATGGGCTTGGTTGGGGACGCTGTTTGCGGTATTTGGCAGTATTGCTTGTTTCGGTATCGGTAATACCGTACAGGCGAATTCTGTTGCTGATGTACTGCAAAGTAACTTCGGCGTTTCGACCACGGTAACGGCCGTAGTATTGGCGATTCTGGTTGGTGCAGTGCTTATCGGGGGTATTAAACGTATTGCTGATGTCGCCGGCAAATTAGTGCCATTCATGACGGTTGCCTATCTTGCCGCCGGGATTATTGTTCTGGGGGTGAATTTTAGTGAGATTCCTGCTGCATTTGTTTTGATTGTTAAATCTGCATTTACACCTGTTGCAGCGCAAGGTGGCTTTGCGGGTGCAGCAGTATGGGCGGCAATTCGTTTTGGTGTAGCTCGCGGCATTTTCTCTAATGAAGCAGGATTGGGAAGTGCGCCGATTGCTCATGCAACAGCCAAAACCCAAAACCCGATTCGCCAGGGGTTGATCGCTATGCTAGGTACTTTCATCGATACCATTATTGTTTGTTCTATCACTGGCTTAACTATCGTCATTACCGGTGGTTGGTTGAATGGTCAAACAGGTGCGACGCTGACAGCGACTTCTTTCGCTATGGCGATTCCCGGCGGCAACTATATTGTCGCGGGTGCGCTGGTAATATTTGCCTTTACCACAATTCTTGGCTGGAGTTTTTACGGTGAAAAATGTACCCAGTATCTATTTGGGCAAAAAGCTATCACGCCTTTTCGTGTGGTATGGATTATTGCTTTAATGGTAGGTGCTACTCAGTCATTGGATTTTGTCTGGTTATTGGCAGATACATTGAATGCGATGATGGCAATACCGAACCTGATTGCATTAGCATTGTTGAGTCCAGTTGTTTATCGGCTGACAAAAGAACATATTAAAGATGTAAATGCGGATAGTGTTGATATTAAAGCAAACATTTGAATAAAAGCCTTCCGTTTGGAAGGCTTTTCACATTACTGATTGAGATTATTCTTCACCGGTTTTGATATAGATGTTTTTGACCTGGGTGTAAGCATCCAACATCATTTTGTGTGTTTCTCTGCCAATGCCTGATTTTTTGTAACCACCGAATGGGGCGTGAGCTGGCAGTTCATGGTAAGTATTAATCCACATACGGCCGGTTCTGACAGCTTTAGCGACGCGTAGCGCACGGTCGATATCCTGTGTCCAGACAGCACCAGCCAGGCCATAATCAGAATCATTTGCCATTCCAATGACTTCTTCTTCTTCGCTAAATGGTATGACGGCTAATACAGGACCAAAAATCTCTTCGCGCGCGACTCGCATATCATTAGTGACGTTAGTAATAATGGTTGGTTGGATAAAGAAACCATCATCATGACCTTCTCCGGTCATGCGTTTACCGCCAGTTAGAATGGTTGCACCCTCTTGCTTCGCAATATCGACATATCCAAGAATTTTTTCCATTTGTTCCTGGCTGACTTGGCTTCCCATCTGAGTTTCTTTTGCTAGTGGATCGCCAACCTGGATAGATTCGAATTCTATTTTCAGGGACTTGAGGAATTCATCATGAATATCTTTATGCAGGAATAGCCGGGAACCTGATTCACACGCTTGACCCTGATTCAGCAAAATAGCTCTGGCCGCATATTTTACTGCCTTTTTCATATTGGCATCAGGGAAGATAATATTGGCTGATTTACCACCAAGTTCCAGTGTTGCAGGGATCAGCTTTTTGGCTGCGGCTTCGGCTACGGTATAACCTACTCTGGTGGAACCAGTGAATGCCACTTTTTCGACATCTTTATGATCCAAAATGGCTTGACCAACGACTGAACCACGACCTGTAACAATATTAACCACCCCGGCTGGCAGGACTTTATCCAATATTCGACCCAGTTCAAGCAGGGTGATAGGTGTCAGTGTTGCTGGATTGATAACAATGGTATTGCCTGCTGCCAGAGCAGGAGCCAGTTTCCATGCCGCCATCAGTAGTGGGAAATTCCAGGGAATTACCTGTCCGACAACACCAATGGGTTCACGGATCACCAAGCTGAGTGTATTGGTATCCAGAACTGAAGCTTCATCGGTATGGGAACGGATTACACCCGCAAAATAGCGGAACTGGTCAATGGACGCGGGTAGATCCATATACAGGGATTCATTTAATGGTTTGCCAGTATCCAGTGATTCAAGGATGGCAAAACGTTCTTGTTCTGCTTCTAGTAAGTCAGCAATTTTCAGCAAAGCTGATTGCCTTTCGATGGCGGAGGTTTGACTCCAGGCGTGGAAAGCTTTTTTTGCGGCGCTGACAGCAAGATCGACATCTTCCGCATTACCAGATGCATATTCAGCCAGTAGTTCTCCTGTCGCCGGGTTATAACTTTTGGTTGTTGCCTTGGATACACTATCTACCCATTGCCCGCCAATAAGCATTTTGTAGGATTCAACGGGCAACATCTCTTTCTCAATATCGTGTAATCGTTTCATTAATATACTCCGAGTACTTTGGTTTAAGAATAGTTACATCGAGAATCTATCTCATTAGGTTATTTTATTTTCCATTCTTGTTAGTAAAGAGCGAATGATTCTCTGTATATCATGTATATAGCCTGATTTCTGTACTTTGCCTGTGCATATGATTTATTGACAATAATGGCCCTGCGTTGAACATTCTTATTGGGATAGATGCTTCATTAGCAGGTTTTATATATACCCGTCATCTTTCAAGTTGCCTCTTTGTTGGCTGCACTCACTCACCCCGGTCACATAGTTTGCTATGCTCCCGGGGATTCGCTCCTTTGCCGTCGCGATGCATCTTGAAATCTATAAGGTATAGTTTCATTATGTGAATATATTTGTGCTTTATATTTATTACTTAACCGAATTTATTTTGTCATGTTTTATATTTCTTTAGCATCAACTATAGTAGAGCACAAAATAATAGATGTCTATTAGCACGTTATATAAAATATTAGGTATATTAACGAACGGAAATTATAAATGAATGGTGAAACTAAGTATCCGTTGGCGTATTCCAACGGATTGAAAAGAAATATTATTTTGCTGTAACCCAGAATATCCCGTTACCGTCAAGAGCGGTAAAGGTTTTATGCAGATATAGGCTATCAGCTTGTGGATCGATATCTTCAAATAACTTCGGATGCAGGAATTTAGCAATGATTTCAACCGCAATGATGTTAAACGGCGTATCGTAATATTGGTGGTACAGTGCTATTACTTGTTTTTCGCGAAATGCTCTTAATACGCTTAATTTAGGGCGTGTCAGTAATTTTTTCAGTCTTTCCTGTGACTGTTTTAGATTGCCTGTGTAGCCTAATGGCACAGAGAAGCTTCCGGGGTGGACTTTATCCCAATCTGCGGCGGTCATCAGATAAAACTCAGGATTACTGACGATTAATTGTTTTTCGTTTACCTCACCATCCATACCTGAGAACCAGCGAGCACCGAGGTTATCACCTCCGGCGGCCGTGACAAATTCGCCAAAATTGCCATTTCCGAAAGTTTTACAGCAATATTCAGCGCCTAACATACCTGCGTGGCGTTCGATAAACACCGGAGGACGCTGTTCTTTACCTAACGTACCAACGCGTTGGTTAATAACTTTCATCCTCTCTTGATAAAACTCAATAAATTTTTGTGCATTTTCTTCTTCACTAAATACTTTCCCAAGTAAAACCATACTTGGAATCGTATTTGTTAGCGGATATTGACGGAAATCGATAAAAATAACCGGAATGCCCGCTTTTTCCAGTAAAGTTATGGTTCCACTATTATTAACTTTAGTTTGAAGACCAATATCAAAAATAACCAGATCGGGTTTATAAGTCAGCGCTTTTTCGACGTTAAAATCGCTTTGATGAGGATTGGGGAATACCGGAATATCCCGCAATTGAGGGAAGTCTTTTTCATAAGTAATTGCTAAATCTGGAGATTTAATTTCCAGTGCATTATCCCAGGCAACAATATTTTTAAGCGGATTATCAGGATGAAGAATATTTAGTGCAATCAATGCTCGGCTGTCAGCCAGCATAACCCGATTAACTGGCGCGTTAACTTTAACCTTCCGGCCCGCAACGTCTTTGACTGTAATTTCTTTTGCTTGCGCAAAGATAGACAGTAGCATCAATATGGCAGTCAGAAAATATTTTGCAGTGCGGTGGATGATTGCCATTATTTCTCCTTTGAATAAAGAACGTTCTTAGTTGAACCGCGTAATTTGACAAATTGGGTCCACATCTATTTATGCTAATCTTAAAATGATAATGATAACAATTTACATTAATCAAATGGTTTTAGTGACTTTGGTAAATAATATTTTGATTTTTTGCTATTTTTAAATAATAACAATGAGTTGAGTGGTGTTCGTGAGTTGAAAATAACTCTCATTTGGTGGAAGGTTATGGTGGTGGTTGGCAAAAACAGCAGACTAAATTTGCCAAATTTTCTGGCAGATTGTGAGGATTCCAACTACATTATTGATCTGAATATCGGCAATTACTGTGGTCGTATCTGGGCCTGTCGTGTTGTCGGTTGGTCGGGTGTTTTAGTCGTCTGATAGATTTAATAGGCAGAAAGTCGTTTTTTATGCTGTTGAAGAAATAACAAGTGATGATATTTTGGTATTGTTGTTGCCAATCACAAGGATAATCATGCTGGAATAGCATGATGAGAAATTTCATCTTATTGCTATTCTTGATCAATTTGGCTAATTATAAACGGCTTATTGTTTCTGCTTCTGTTATTATTCCCTTGTTCAATATTCTGTGGGGGATGAATATGAAAAAATTGTTAGTAATTTGTTTGTTAGGATTTGTATTCGCTGGTTGTGATAGCCAACCTAAGATTGATGCTTCTAATGAAATTTCGTTGAAAGCATCCATTGAGAAAGTAAGAGATACGCTACCTGATGATAAAAAAGCGAAGTTTGATGAATCAATTCAATCGGCTATGTTTAATAGTATCGATTTTAATGACTTGGTTAAATCAGGAGCTCATGGTGACATGAAGGAATCGAAACAAAAGTTTTATAAGTTACTGGATGGTAAAACCGCTGACCAATTGATAGCTGAAATTGAAAAAATTGAAGCTAAGAGATCAGAAAATGAATGATTCCTTCATAGGATTATCCGCATTAAACGGCAGTGAGGTGGAAATCTATGCCGTTTTTTTATGATCATCAATAACTTAAATGGAACTTAAACAAACCAATTTTCAATTTTGAATTATTACAACTATTGCTTATAATATGCGCCGCATTCTAAGTGCAGTATCTCGTTAGGCGAGGCTCCTATACAAACACAGGTTGCTGATCTCACGACGTCGAGAGACGCCCAAGATTAGGACAGGATATATCGAACCAAGGTATATCCCCATGTAACTTTCTGATAATTCAGGATACGTTGTATAGTGCTAAAACTGAGACGTAGAGATAGCTGTTGTATTCTCTCATCTGGTTTCGCCCCTATGTGAGTGCTGTTTGAAGTTCACAACAGTAATAGGGACCAACATCATGAAAACCACATCCCATGAAAAAATGGATGCATTAGCGATTGCTAGTCATTCTATTAATGAAATAAATGCTGATCAGCAGCGGAAACACCAACTGAAAAATGAAGAGACAACTGTCAGCGCATATATGAGCCAATGTTTCATTTCTGTATCTGTTGCTGATTCTGTGTTGTCGGTAAAGAGTAATTTGATTAATCAGCTTGAGGGTGAACAGATCCCAACTTATTTATATGTCATTGATGATGAAGGCTATCTCAATGGCATATTACCGGTGAAAGTGCTATTAACTGTAGCCGATGATTTATTTGTGTCAGATATTATGAGGCAAAGCTATTTTTCCGTGTCACCGGAGCAGTCGCGTCATGATGTTTATAGTTTGATAAATCACAGTGGCATGGATAGTGTTCCAGTTATTCATTTTGGCAAATTAGTTGGGGTGCTACGACCGCAGGATATTGCTGAGCTGATTGAAGATGAAAATACGTTGGATGCTCATTTGCAGGGGGCTACTTTACCTCTGGATCAGCCTTATCTGAGCACCAGCCCAATAACATTATGGCGTAAGCGTGCCGGGTGGTTATTATTGCTATTTGTTGCAGAAGCTTATACTGGTGCTGTGCTTAAAGCATTTGAAGATCAATTGGAAGCGGCAATTTCTCTCGCGTTTTTCATCCCGTTATTAATAGGAACGGGGGGCAATAGTGGGACACAAATTACTTCAACCTTGGTCAGAGCAATGGCACTGGGGGAAGTGAGTTTGCGTAATTTAGGGGCAGTGTTACGTAAAGAGATTTCTACTTCATTTTTAGTTGCGGTAACGATAGGTTTTGCTGCTCTTATCCGTGCCTGGATATTAGGTGTCGGTATTGAAGTGACGATTGCTGTTAGTTTAGCCATCATTGCCATCACCCTCTGGAGCGCTATTGTTTCTTCCATTATTCCGATGGTATTGAAAAGGCTTTCTATTGATCCGGCTGTTGTATCAGCGCCTTTTATTGCCACGTTTATTGATGGTACCGGCCTGATTATCTATTTCGAAATAGCGAAATTAGTGATGACAGAACTCGTTTAAAATCACCAATAAGATGCCCATATTTATTGGGTATCTTATTGATTAATAATGATTTATTATGAATTTTTATCTCTAATAGTAATTAAGGGTTTTGGGTTTGCTATTAATGGCATGGGATCAAAGAATGTTTTTTAATATCTTTTTATTAGGGGTGAAAATAGGATTTTTATTTAAGTTAACTTCATGTTTTATATATTTAATATTGGATTTTATTATCGGTAAATATGAATAAAATGAACGGATTTAATATAGTAAAAAAATATATATAATAATTAAAGAAAATAAATTATTTTCTGTTCTAATGAATTGATTTATTGCATTTGTAATTAATTTATATTATTTCGGTAGGATTCTAAGTGATTTATTTTTTAATTTAAAATTTATTTGTAGCGATAAAAGAGGCGTTTTTTTGTTATATTGAATATGCCTGAGGTTTTAACAAAATAAAATTCTGCTTGTACCTCAGGCATGATCAATAACGCACGTCATAAGATCAACTGCATCCGCAGCAGAAGCCTTTTAAGTTAATAAAAATTTCTCAGGTATATAGTGATAAAGATTATTGACTCGACAATATTCTTCTAATTGAAGAGTGGAGTTAATGTTTATTTTATGATATATCCTGTTTATATGGTTTTCAATTACACTGGAACCAAGATTCAATATTGTTTCAATCTGTTTTCTTGTGTATTTCTGTAAGAAAAGGAAAATAATATCCCATTCACGCTCAGTAAAAAGATCTGTCGGTGGTTGGAGTAAAATAGATGAAGGAAGTTTATTATGATATTGATACAGACTCGTTAATGAATAGTCTTTCGCTTTCCAACAATGATATATTATACCTATACAACTTCCATCATCATGATAAAAAGGCATCTTTTCACAAAAATAAGATGATAGAATTTGTTCTTTACCAAATACATGTGTTTCAAGTGAGCATATTCTTTTCCCTTGTTTCATTACTTTTTGATCATGATGAATATATTTCTTTGCAAATTCAGCGCCATTCCAGGGGAGTTCATGATCATAAAGCCCACTGTAATCAAATGATGGTGAGAAGTTTTTGATAGAACTTAACGCTTTATTACCATAAATAAAACATGAAGAACTATCTTTTATTCCCCAAGGTTCATTACTTATTTCCATTGTATTGATAATCTGAGATGATATCGTACAGTTCTTCATAAAAACTCCTTGATAATTTGAAGATTAAATAAACATTCTACTCTGGGATTCTCTGGTGTTTTCTGGGATATAGCAATAAAATTGACTTTTTTCATAATAATTTTCTAGTTTTATGTATTATGACGGACTAAATTGCTGTTTATCATATTTAAAATAACGGGTTATATAGTAATACCTGCCAATCTGTTAGTTCAAAAGTACATTTATTGGTTAATTTATTATCTTACACGTTCAGATTCATTCCAAGGAATTTCATGATTATAAGGCTTTCTGCAATCAAATAATTTCTCAATATTATAAGGAAATTATTTTTTGCTGAATTACCGTAAATAAAATATGGAGAACTATTTTTACGCCCTACGGTTCATGGCTTCTTTCCCATATGTTAATGAATTGTGGAGTGATATTTGACATAAGGTGCATTATTGAATATCTATCTATTTTGATGTAATTTTTTATTATAGAAGAATTAAGTATAATGTTTAAATAGGATTGGTTACTTAATTATATCCTTAAATTTCCGGTTTTTTAGATAAACAAACATATTCCATACGAGTTTTACTTACTTTATCTTTAAAAATTTTTTGACACTTGGCAATGGATTATAAGCAAGACCAGAAAGTGGTACACAAGTCACATTTTTACACTCCATGAAACCGGTTACATGAACAGCAAACTCATCTCACATTCCATTTGAAATAAATTCATTACTCTATACTTCCGACTATGAGGGAATTCCCTTATAGAATGAATAGCTGTCCTTGCTAATTATTGAAATATTTTTCTATATTGAAGGCCATATATGAGTAAAATCACCCCTCAGTTAACAAATATGTGGGATAAAAGTCATGAATCATGGTTTGTAAAAGATAAGAATCTTCGTTTTATATATGCAAATAAAGTATTTATCAAATTAAGTCAGTTACCTGAAGATTTTGATGTCATGGGATATTCTGCTAAAGAATTACCTACACCGTTTAATTGTCTTGCTCACCTTTTTGAAAAACATGACCGTAAAGTCTTACAGTCTATGCAACGAATATCATCTATTGGGGCTGATTTGCAAAGCAATGATCAACGATTTCAACCCTATTTTTGTGAAAAATATCCACTAATGGATGAAAGTAACCAATGTATTGGAATAATTTGTCGCATTAAAGAAATAAGTCATTTTTCGGTAGAAAATTATATTAAAAATGCCCCTTCGATATCCGTTAGGTTAAGACCACCTAACGATATACTGACAGAGAAAGAGTGGATGGTAATTTTTTTATTCTGCCGAGGTATCAGCAATCAAGGTATTGCTAATGAAATGAACATTTCATGCTGTACCTTGGAAAGGTATTTTAAAAGTATCTGTGAGAAATTATCAATTCGATCAATTATTGAATTGAAACTTTTTTGCGAAAAAAATGATTATGATCTCTATATTCCACCAAAATACCTTAAATCTATGAACTATTTCCTACTATATTGAAGGCAATAGCTGTGTTCCAGCTCTTCTGTCACTTAATCAAGAGGGGGGATTTAAGTGACAGAGAGACATGACTTTTAATAAGTTAATGGTATGAATCGGTTTTCTAGCCCATTTTCTGAGCCAGATCAAGGATTTCATCGTCGGTATATTGAAAGTCCCATTATGTTCATACTCCCAACTGTTCTTATTCTATTGTTAAACCGTTCACTCAATATTATTAAGATAAGCCCAATTCACATTATTCACTTGAAATAAGGTGTACAAATCCTTTCATGATAATCTGAATAAATTGAGATATAATTCTTCTTCATATTTATTTTGCATAACTGCTGAGGAGAAATTATGGCCACAATGAAAGACGTAGCCCATCGAGCTGGAGTATCCGTGGCCACTGTAAGCCGTGTTATTAATAATACCGCTTACGTCGATCCGGGCACTCGTGAGCGTGTAGAGAAAGCCATGCGTGAGTTCAACTATCATCGTAATTCTGCCGCACTTGCATTAGCGAAAAGGTGTGGGAATATGTTGGGTTTACTCACCGGCAATTTGGCTGATCCTTTTTTTTCCCTTTTGGCTCGCGGGGTTGAAAAAGTTGCTCGGCAGGAAGAAGTAAAATTGATGGTTTGTAGTGGCGGGTATCAAGCTGAACTTGAGAAATCCGCCTTAGATTTTTTAATTAATCAGGGATGCGAAGCAATAGTAGCGCATATTAGTAGGATGAGTGATGTAGATGTATTACGCTATGCAGCTCATACACCAGGATTGGTGATTATCAATCGATATTTCCCTGCTATCGCCAACCGGTGTATCTGGTTAGATAACGTCAGTGCTTCTCAGATTGCTACTAACTATCTTCTTCAAAACGGTCATCGAAAAATTGCTTGTGTAACGGCAGATCTACCGATTGATAATAGAAGGCTCCGCCTGGAAGGGTATCAGGCTGCAATGGCTAATGCGGGTATCACAGTACCTAGCAATTGGGTCATTAGTGTTCCATTCAACGAAAAAGGTGGAGAATTGGCAGCAGAAAAGCTCTTAGAAAGTGGCATCGACTTTACCGCGGCAGTAACATTTAATGATGTCATGGCTGCCGGTATGATGCGATCCCTACATCAACGGAAAATCAAATTACCGGAGCAACTGTCGATTGTTGGGTTTGATGATATTGTCCCGGCCCGATATCTCTATCCCCCCTTAACTACTGTACACAATCCAATAGAACGAATGGCTCAGCGGGCGGCTAATCTGGCATTGAAACTCAGTGCCAAAAAAGAAATAACCCCACAGATGAATATGTTCTCAGCCGAACTTGTTATCAGGGATTCCGTTCTTTTAATCGAATAATAAAAAGCATCGCACATAAGCGTAAAAGCGATATACAGATCACACTTCGCATCTCATGAAACCAATTACATGAACAAGTAATATCTATCACATCTCATGTGAAATAAATTTATTATCCTGTTTCAACAACCCACCTGAAACTGGAGTTTTTATATGGATGATAAAAAAAAGCTTAATCTGAGACTCGCTATACTGCCAATTGCGGCAATGCTCTTACTGCTAATTATTGGATATGGTCAACTGAATTTACGCATCGAATCCCTATTACTGATATCAGCAGGAATAGCAGCTACTTTAGCGTATTGGCAAGGCTATCGCTGGAATGACATTATCGATGCTATTGTGGCAAAGCTGGCTAAAGCGATGCCGGTGATGATGATACTGATTTGCGTCGGCGGGTTAATTGGGGCCTGGATGTTCAGCGGAACTATACCTTACATGATGTACTGGGGGTTAAAACTGATTAGCCCTCAATACATACTTATTACCGCTTTCTTTATCACGAGCGTTATTTCAGTTTGTACCGGTACGTCATGGGGAGCGGCCGGAACAGCGGGGGTTGCCCTGATGGGAGTCGCCGCTGGCCTTGATGTGTCTTTGGCCGCGGCAGCCGGAGCGGTTGTTTCAGGCGCGTATTTCGGCGATAAAATTTCACCGTTATCTGACTCAACTAATTTCGCCGCTATCGTTGCCGATACTGATCTTTACAGCCATGTTCAACATTTGATGTATACCACTATTCCCGGCTTTGTTTTAGCCGCTATTGTTTATTTTATTGCTGGTCATACAAGCTTAACAGGTAACGTGGCAACACCGGAAAAAGTCACAGAAATCATTCAATCTCTTGAAAGCCTGTATCACTTCAATTTATTGCTGATTTTGCCGCCAATATTGGTTTTGTGGGGAGCAATAACAAAACGTCCGGTGATACCCGTCATGCTTGCTGCCTGTGCATTAGCTATTGTACTTGGCATAGGTTTCCAAGGACTCACCCTTAAACAGGGCCTTAATGCGTTGATAGATGGTTTCAATCTCTCGATGTTCTCTGATCAGGGACACAACATCAGCGGAGTCGTTAGCGATGTTTCCCGTCTGCTCAATCGGGGGGGGATGTCATCAATGATGAAGACTATCCTGCTTGCATTTTGTGCATTCACCTTCGCCGGTGCTTTAGCACTTACTGGTGCTTTGACTATCATTATTGACCGGCTGCTACAAGTTGTTCACACAACCGGACAACTTATTGCTGCAACATTGGCAACAACTATTCTGGTAACGGGCGCAACCTGCAACGGAAAATTGGCTCTCCTCATCCCGGCGGAGCTGTTTAAAGGGGCTTATCGACGCATGGGACTGGATAATAAAAATCTGTCACGAACAATAGAAGATGGCTGTACTGTTATAGAACCGTTGCTCCCCTGGACTGCTGCCGGCATTTATATGGCGACTACATTGGGTGTCAGTACGCTTGAGCTACTGCCTTGGGCAATCCAGTGCTATGCTGCGGTCTTCTTGGCTCTCATCTATGGTTTTACTGGTTTCGGTATCGCAAAAATCACGCCGGAAAACTCCCTGAATAAAAAGGAAATCCAAAGTGGAATTGCCTGATTTCAACCAGATAATCGATCGTTACAATACAAGCTCTGTTAAGTGGGATTTTTTAAATCGTCACTTGCACTTAAATAAGACTGACCTGTTGCCAATGTGGGTGTCTGATTTCGATTTTCAATGCCCGGAAGAAGTCTTGCAAACACTCTACTCCCGAATCGAACATGGTATTTTTGGTTATAGCGAACGCGACGATCTCTATTACCAGGCGGCAATAGACTGGTTTTCAAGGCGCCATAAACTGACCTTGTGCCGCGATTGGTTTACGTCGATAGAAGGCGTCATACCTGGATTGGCTTTGTTGATACAAATGCTCAGTAAACCGGGGGAAGGTGTTATTGTACAAGGGCCCTATTATGCTTCATTCGCCAAAATTATTACTATGAATGGCAGAATGATGATTGAAAATCCGCTTCTTGAAAGCTCGGAAGGTTATAAGATTGACTATGCTCATTTAGAGCAAATGTTAGAACAACATAGGCCGCCTTTGCTATTGCTATGTAATCCACATAACCCTACTGGTAGATGCTGGAATAGTGACGAACTGCTCCAGATATTAATGCTTTGTAAAAGGTACGGGACGACGGTAATTTCCGATGAAATTTGGGCTGATTTAATTTTGCCTTGGGGGAAGTTCACCTCAATACTACATCTGGGGAGTGAATGGCATAGCAATATTATTGTTGCTACCTCGGCAAGTAAAACATTTGGACTTTCATCACTCCGTATATCAAACTTTCTCATTCCAGATCCCGAACTTCGACGTTCCTTTATCGATCGGTTGAATGCTCATGGATTAGATGTATTCAACGTTCTATCTATGACTGCGGCGACAGCAGCATATCAACATGGAGATATATGGCTTGATAAACTACAGCATTATCTGGCAGAAAACCGTTGCTGGTTCGAACAGGCTTTAACGTCTGCCGTTCCTTGGTGCCGAATGACCAAAGCGGAAGGGACATATCTGGCTTGGTTGGACTGCCGTGATTTAAGTCTGGATGATGACACTTTGCAACGAGCCTTATTACAAAAAGCAAAAATAGTCGTTTCAATGGGATTGAGTTTTGGCGATCAAGGAAAAGGGTTTATCCGAATAAACTTGGGTTGTCCTCGTCAATATCTTGAAAAAGCAATCACTGGTTTAGTTCAGCTAACATCATAAACTAAAAAGGTATCTACCAACTATTAATGCAGAAAAAGAACTCACTATGGAAAATATCTTAAATTAGTCTGATTATATATCTTAACTGGAGTTTGATAACAAAGCAGGGCGTTAATAGCCCTGTTTTAATTCTATGATCATACCTGAAATTTTCCATGAGGAAAGTTTCAGGTAATGAACTCTATCTCATTGGTTTTATATGATAAGTTCATGTTAATTTTGAAAATGACAACTCATTTAAAATATCTGCTCGGCCATATTTCGCAAGGTTCACAATTTAAAGCGGTAGCAATTATCCGTTCGCCTTTGGGCCACGGACGGTGTAGCGCATTACTTAAGGTAGATGATGCAAGCCCCGCTTCTCTTGAAATAGTAGAAAGATTTGTTCCTTGTTTTTTTAATGCTGCAATAATATCAGCCGGGTGCCAGTCGTCTTTTATAATCATTCCTTATTTTCCTCTCAATTTGGTTATTCAAGGTGCTATGTTCATGCTCTCTTTTCAATTTGATATTTTTATATTTCTACAGCTTTTTCCCTGAGTCCGCACAGGAGCGGAATGTTAAAAAATAGCTGTACTAAGATATTAAACCCCCGCCAAGTACAGCCAAATATTCTCTGAATAGAAAATTGTCTAACGATAAAAAGGTCATAAATGAACTCTGATTGTTCAAAATTAAACTTTAAATGTGCAGAAATGTTCTTTTTAGATCGTTAAGGTATTTAAAAAGTTTAGTTATTTTTGGAAATGTTGGAAGCGGATGAAATACTTTAATGAATGTCTTAAGCTCTTCAGTTACAGGGAATGACACCAACTTAGTTAGCTCAGAGAATTGGTGTGCAAGGGGGTATATTTCAAAATTTCTAAATGATCACGCATCACACCTTGTCCATATCCATTGTAAAAATTACACGATCATTATCACCGAACCTCCTGTCATTGTTTACTCAGTTGTCTATCTTATAGACAACAAGACAATTAATTTTAATGAGTTGCTAGGTTAGGTAAATTCAATTTTTAAATATTTATTAACTGATAAAATCAATCATATAAATAATATTTTATCAAAATAATAACTTTTTTTATATTTTGTGGTATTTATAATGTTATCTTAAAATTAATAAATTGTACACTTTTTGACTGGATTATTGTTGTGATATATTATATGGTTAAGCTGTTTTAAATATAATTCAGATGACAATTAATTCAGATAATGCCTTAATGATAATTAAGTAGTTACTATGTCAAATATAATAAAGGAACAATAGCATGAATAATAAGTTAATTATTTCACCTCAAGTTATTAACACATTGGCAATCAGTAACGATCCTTGGGGAATAAAAGATAAGAATTCGTGTTTTATTTATGGCAATAAAGCGTTGAACTCCATTAAAGGTTTTTCTGATTCATTTGATTTCGAAGGATTTTATGATGATGAGCTTCCTTGGGATGGAGCTGAGTTTGCAAAAGAATATATTCATCATGATCAAAAGGTAATGAAAGAAGAAAAATCATATGTTTCACTCGAAACCCATGTTTGGGGGGGAGTAAAAACATTATCCTCTTATTTCTGTGAAAAATCACCTATTTATCATGAAAATGGTGATTGTCTTGGAATTATCTATCACTTGTGGAAAGCCCAAGATTATTCATTAACACGTTTATATCATGGAAAACTCCCTGCATCTATTATATTTCAACCACCGACCCATTTATTTACCCAACGGGAATGGGATGTTATTTTTCTCTCTTTACATAAATATACCAGTAAACAAATTGGTAGAATATTAAATATTTCCTACCGTACTGTTGAACACTATACAGCACAAATATATAGAAAGGTTGGTGTTAGGTCTGCTCGGCAATTGGAGGAATACTGTCGCTTTAATAATTATGATCTTTATGTACCAGAAAGATTTTTACGCCCTGAAAGCAGTATTTTTGTTTGAATCTCAAGCCCTGGCAATGCTCACAAGAGGAAATAGACGAACTGAGTTATCGTTATATGTCGTATTTACCGGAAAAGCGTGCATAACTTATTACGCAATAACCTCCTTTACTGTGCGTTTTAAGGAAGAAACGGCAGTAAATACCCTTTATTACCGCCTAAGAACTATCTATTCGTATATCTATGATAAGTGAGAAAAGAAGATATTTTATCATCACGAAAGCCCAAATTTTAAAAGCTACTACCATTTGTAATAAGACAAAAACGTGATGTAAATTACATAATAAAATTATTACGAGATTGTCACAGTTAAATATTAATCCATTAATAATAGTGCATTTTTCTTATTTCAGGCAGTCAAGCTGTAGACATGTCAGATCAACAACTCATTCATCAATAGGCACGTCAGGCAATTAGTGCCACCCCTTGCGGATGTTTCCGTCTGTGCCCGAAAAGGCGGTGACTACCAACACTTGCTATCTGATAGTTATCTCCCAATCCGCAATAGCATAGCACCTGTTCTGCCAACTGAGCTAAAAGTTATCATCCAATCTAATCAGAAAAGGTAATACCTCATCACAAATTAACGGTAATTGTCACATTAAAAGTAATTTCATACCGAAATCAATCATTATAAATGTGACATGCATCACATAATAAAAATAAAACAATAAAATTAATTTGAAATTATTAATGCTGGTTATTAAATGATTAATATTAATCTATTTTTTATACAAT